>SCUZ01000077.1 GCA_004322535.1 Rugosibacter sp. | reverse complement strand
CTGGCACGGTTGCGTGATGCCACGATTGACGATGTGGGGGCGATTTTGCGGTTGATCGAGCCGCTTGAAGCCGATGGCACGCTGGTCAAGCGTGGTCGTGAGCGGCTGGAGATGGAAGTCAGCCGGTTTTCTCTGGTAGAGCATGACGGCGTGGTGGTTGGCTGTGCTGCGCTATATCCCTTTGCCGATGCAAAATCGGCTGAGCTGGCCTGCGTTGCCGTGATGCCTGATTTTCGGCGGAGCGGATATGGCGATCAATTACGTATCTATATTGAGGCGCGCGCAAAAAAGATGAAGTTAAAACAAATCTTTGTGCTCACCACACGCACTGCGCACTGGTTTATCGAGCGTGGTTTTGTCGAGTCCAGCGTGGATGCGTTGCCCGCTGCGCGGCGTGAGGTTTATAACCTGCAACGCCGTTCAAAAGTTCTGGTAAAGACGCTATGAGGTTGACGACGAGCCTGACAATGAGTCACATCACGTTTCTCAGAGTAAACTTGCAAGACGGTTGTATTCAAAGCAACGAAACTTTAAAGGAAATGGCATGACACGCATGGTTCACTGCATCAAGCTCGGTAAAGAAGCCGAAGGCCTGGATTTCCCCCCGATGCCAGGGGAGTTGGGCAAAAAGCTGCATGAGGGCGTATCCAAAGAAGCCTGGCAGGCATGGATCAAGTTGCAAACCATGATCATCAATGAAAACCGCTTGAGCCTGGCTGACCCGCAGCATCGCAAATACCTGGTCGAACAAGTGCAAAAGCATTTCTTTGGTGATGGTGCGGATCAAGTCAGCGGGTACGTACCGCCGGCAACTTAATCGGAGTTGAATTCGCAGTTGAATTCGCAGTTGAATTATTTGGTGCGGGCTGCGATGTCAAGGTTCTGCGTATTCCCCTCGCCGTCTCCCAAAGGGCTTTGCTTTGCGGCGTATCACCAGCGCCGACTTTTCCGGCAAAAAAAGCTGCGTGATGTTATCGACGCAGCCTATGGATAACTAAAGGGAATAAGCAGTAGCTTATTGTTGCGCGAGCTCTTTTTCCAGCGCTTCCAGACCGATGTGGCGAATGTCCCGTCCTTTGACCATATACACGACGTATTCGGCAATGTTCTTGGCGTGATCGCCAATGCGCTCAATGGCGCGGGCGATAAACAGCAAATCCAGCGAGCTGGAAATGGTGCGTGGATCTTCCATCATGAAGGTAATCAGCTGACGCATGGTTGCCTTAAAGCCGGCATCCACTTCGCGATCCTGACGTGCTACTTCACAGGATACGGTTTCATCCACGCGGGCAAATGCGTCGAGAGATTTTCTAAGCATGGTCACGGCAATATTGGCGGTAGAGCGCAACTCAATGTGGGGCACGGAGCGCAGGTTATCCGAGTGCAACGAGCGTGCCATTTTGGCAATTTTCTTGGCCTCATCGCCAATGCGCTCAAGGTCGGTGATGATTTTTACTACCGTCATTACCATGCGCAGATCAACCGCGGTTGGCTGCAGTCGGGCGATGATGTGCGTGCAGGCTTCATCAAGCTCCACCTCATGCCGGTTAACCAGGTGATCATTGGAAATGATCTGCTCGAGCGCACTCAGGTCGCCACTTTCCAGCCCATCCATGGCATGCAGGAATTGTTGTTCCACCAAGCCACCCATAGCCAAAACACGGCTACGCAGATCTTCGAGATCGGTATCAAATTTTTTGAGAATATGTTGTTGACTCATGTCGTCACCTTGGATTTTCTTTTCACTATACGCAAGAATTGTGAAGGAATTGTTTCAGCTGGATTTTTGCAGCTATCTTCAGTGGAATCATTGTCCACCAAATCTTGCCGCTAGTCTATCGTTTCATTACCTCAACCGTGCTGGGCGTGGCAAGCAGCAACACGTCGGCACCGCGTCGGGCGAAGAGCCCGTTACTCACAACACCGGCAATACCGTCAATCTGGCTTTCCAGCGTGGTGGGTTGGTTGATGTGCAGGCCATGCACATCGAGTATCAAGTTGCCATTGTCGGTAATGAAGCCTTCCCGCAGCTTGGGCGTGCCGCCCAATTGGCCAAGTTGTCGCGCCACATGGGCACGCGCCATCGGAATGACTTCCACCGGCAGCGGAAAATGGCCCAGGGTGGCTACGCGCTTTGAGGTGTCGCAGATGCAAACAAACGTATCCGCTACCGCGGCAACAATTTTTTCGCGCGTGAGCGCGCCACCGCCGCCCTTGATCATGCAAAGGCTGGCATCAATCTCATCCGCGCCATCCACATAAATGCCGATGTGTTCGACATCATTCAAATCCAGCACGCGAATGCCATGGCCTTCGAGTCGCTGGCGCGTGGCTTCGGAACTTGCCACGGTGCCACCGAGATGACTTTTAAGCGCGACGATCTCATCAATGAAGCAATTAGCCGTGGAACCAGTGCCCACACCGAGTATTGCCCCGGCGGGCAAGTGTATCGCGACAAAATCGCGCGCTGCCCGCGCCACGGCTTGTTTCATCTCATTTTGAGTCATGGCGCTCATCGTTTACTCATCTTTTTCGTGGTGGCGGCAAATCAGTGCAGCTGCCATGCGCGACTTCCGCCGCCATGCCAATGCTCTCGCCCAATGTGGGATGCGGGTGAATGGTTTTGCCGATGTCTGTTGCGTCCGCACCCATTTCGATGGCCAGCGCCACTTCGCCGATCATGTCACCCGCGTGAGGCCCGACGATGCTGCCGCCAATGACGCGGTGTGTTTCTGCGTCGAACAACAGTTTGGTGAAACCGTATTCCGCGCCATTGGCAATTGCGCGACCCGAGGCAGCCCACGGAAATTTGGCCACGGTAACTTTGCGTCCGCTCTCTTTAGCTTCGTCTTCACCCACGCCAACCCAGGCGACTTCAGGATGGGTGTACGCCACCGAGGGAATCACGCGGGCATCGAAATAGCTCTTCATGCCAGCGGCGACTTCTGCGGCGACATGGGCTTCATGCACGGCTTTATGGGCGAGCATGGGCTGGCCGACGATATCGCCGATGGCGAAAATGTGCGGCACATTGGTGCGCATCTGGTTATCGACTGGAATAAATCCACGGTCTGTCACGAGGACGCCTGCATTAGCCGCATCAATTTTTTTGCCATTCGGCACGCGGCCAGCGGCTTGCAAAATGAGGTCATAGTGTTTCCGCTCTTTAGGCGCGTCTTTGCCCGAAAAGGTAACCACCAGGCTCTCCACTTGCGACTCGACGGAGACGGTTTTTGTTTTGAGCATGATGCGCTCAAAGCGGCTGGTATTCTGCTTTGCCCACACCGCAACGAGGTCGCGATCCGGCCCTTGCATCAGGACATCCTGCATTTCGACTACATCCACCTTGGCACCCAGGGTGGCGTATACCGTCGCCATCTCCAGCCCAATGATGCCGCCACCAATCACCAGCATGCGCTTGGGTACGAAGGGCAATTCGAGCGCACCGGTGGAATCAACGATGCGCGGATCTTTCGGCAAATCAGGAATAAACGGCAAATGAATGGCCGAACTGCCTGCCGCGATGATGCATTGCGTAAAGCGTATGACATGCGTTGCGCCGGTTTTTTCCTGGCCACTGCCGGTGGTGGTTTCCAGCTCAAGGTGATAAGCATCCAGAAATCGCCCAAGCCCGCGTACGACTTCTACCTTGCGCGCTTTGGCCATGCCGGCCAGACCCGTGGTGAGTTTGCTGACAACCCCTGCCTTGTGCTGCCGCAGGCGGTCAAGATCAATGGTCGGAGCTGCAAACTGAATACCAAGCGTGCTGGCATGCGCCGCTTCATCCATTACTTCGGCCACATGCAGCAAGGCTTTTGACGGGATGCAACCGACGTTCAAGCACACGCCGCCCAAGGTGGCGTAGCGTTCAACCAACACGGTTTTCAAACCCAGGTCGGCGGCGCGAAAGGCCGCCGAATAGCCGCCCGGCCCGGCACCCAATACCAGCAGATCACAGACGATGTCAGCGGTGCCGGAAAAGCGTGCGGCTGTTGATGTGGCGGGTTGATTTCCTGGCCGAGCTGCCGCATCACCAGCGCCGCCCAGAGACGGGCTTACGACTTTTGGTGGCGCTTCTGGCTGGGGTTTTGATTGAATGGCGGGTGGCGCACTTACATTGGCTACCTCGTTGGCCACCTCAGACACCATAAGCATCGCCACTAAAGTTCCCGTGGAAACTTTATCGCCCAGCTTGACTTTCATCTCCTGGATCACGCCCGCCATGGGCGAGGGCACATCCAGCGTGGCTTTGTCTGATTCCAGTGTCATCAGTGCATCTTCCACTTTGACGCTATCGCCGACCTTTACCAGAAGATCGATGATAGGGATATCCTTGAAATCACCAATATCAGGTATACGCACTTCAACCAACTGACTCATTCGATATTCTCCGTAATTTTTATAACAGCACCTTGCGCATATCCATCAGCAAGGCTGAAAGATGGCTCGTAAACCGCGCGGCGGCAGCGCCATCAACCACTCGATGATCGTAAGAGAGCGAGAGCGGCAGCATCTGGCACGGTACGAAGGCTTTGCCGTCCCACACCGGTTTGGTTTGCGTTTTGGAAACACCAAGAATCGCGACTTCCGGTGCGTTGATGATCGGCGTGAATGCGGTACCGCCAATCCCGCCCAGGCTGGAAATGGAAAAACAGCCGCCTTGCATATCAGCCAGCCCCAGTTTGCCGTCGCGCGCTTTTTGCGCAAGCTCTCCCATTTCACGGGCAATGTCGGCCAGGCCTTTTTTGTCGGCATCACGCAGTACAGGCACCATCAATCCATTGGGGGTATCTGCCGCAAAGCCGATATGGAAATATTGTTTGAGCACCAGGTTATCGCCTTCGAGCGAGGCATTAAAGTCAGGGAATTTTTTCAGTGCGCTCACTACGGCCTTGATCAAAAATGCCAGCATGGTAAGTTTGACGCCGCTTTTTTCCAGCTCTTTATTGGTCGCAACGCGGAAGGCTTCCAGATCAGTGATGTCGGCTTCATCAAACTGTGTGACGTGAGGAATCATCGCCCAGTTGCGCGCCAGATTCGCCCCGGAAATCTTCTTGATGCGGGAGAGCGGGCGCAATTCGATGGCGCCAAATTTGGCAAAATCGACCGTCGGCCAAGGCAGCAGATTGAGCCCGTTGAGACCGCCAGAAGTCTGTCCTGATGCTACGGCAGAGCCCGCATCCGTCATCACGCTTTTGACGAAGGCTTCCACATCCGCCTGCGTGATGCGGCCTTTGACCCCCGTGCCGGAAACCTTGGCTACATCCGCGCCCAGGGTGCGGGCAAAGGCACGCACCGAAGGGCTGGCATGCGCGTGGGTGCCTGGGGTTGCAGGCGATACCGCTGAAGGTGCGGGTGCGCTTGCCGCTATTGTCGTCGACACGGGTGCTGAAGCTGGGGCGGGCGCAGCCGGCGGTGGTAGCGTTTCAACCGATGTTGCAACGGATTTTTCTACCAGGGCCGCCGTATCGCCATCCGCTACGGCGAGGAGAGCGTTTCCTGCTCGACCGCCTTGTAGCGCAGTGGCTTCATCAGCACCGACTTTCACGCGCGCCACCAGCACGCCTTTCGAAATCTTGTCGCCCACCTTGATGAGCAGCTCGGTAATTACACCCGCCACGGGCGAGGGCACATCCATCGTGGCTTTGTCGGATTCAACGGTGATCAATGAATCTTCGACCTTGACTTCATCGCCGACCTTGACCAGCACGTCGATAATCGGCACATCGGTGAAGTCACCAATCGCAGGAACGAGAATATCTACAATGTCAGACATGGCTTACACCTTTACCGGGTTGGGTTTGTTGGTATTCAGTGCATATTTCGCAATCGCGGCAGCCAACTTGCTACGTTCGATCTGGCCATCCTCGGCCAGGGCCGTCAGTGCAGTCAGCGTGATCCAGTAACGATTCACTTCGAAAAAGTGGCGCAACTTTTCGCGCGTATCCGAGCGGCCAAAGCCATCGGTACCGAGCACGGTGTAGCGGCGCGGCACCAGCGCGCGTATCTGTTCAGCATAGAGTCGAATGTAATCGGTGGCGGCGATGACGGGCCCGCGCGTGTCCGTAAGGCATGCGGTGACATGCGATATCCGTTGTTTTTCCGTCGGGTGCAGCAGGTTCCAGCGGGTGCAGTCTTGTCCGTTGCGCGCCAGCTCGTTAAAGCTCGGGCAAGACCATAAATCAGCCTCCACCCCCCAGTCTTCACGCAGCAAATCGGCCGCTGCCATGGCTTCGCGGAAGATCGTGCCCGAACCCAGCAACTGCACACGCGGCCCGTTGGAGGCTGCACCCTTGCGGAATGCATACATGCCCTTGAGAATGCTCTCGGCACTGCCTTCGGGCATTGCCGGGTGCTCGTAGTTTTCGTTCATCACCGTGAGGTAATAAAACACGTCTTCCTGCTCGGCCACCATGCGACGCAAACCATCCTGCACGATCACCGCGACTTCGTAGGCAAAGGTCGGGTCGTATGCAATGCAGTTGGGCACCGCGCCGGCCAGCACATGCGAATGGCCGTCTTCATGTTGCAGGCCTTCGCCATTCAGCGTGGTGCGTCCTGCCGTGCCGCCGATGAG
>SCUZ01000076.1 GCA_004322535.1 Rugosibacter sp. | reverse complement strand
AATATCCTTTACAGTCCAAGAGACTTGGCAGAATTTTGAAGCCAGATTCGGATGTTTCAGTTTCATGTGTGATCTCCATTCATTGCGGTATTTGAAGGCGGTACCGCATACGCCTAACGTAAAAACAAGAGGCTGCGCGCTTTTGCGCAGGTCCGGTTGACTGCCAGGCTATGTGTAGTCATGTTCAACAGCCCAATGAGCGATAGATCGAATGCGTCGGTACACAAGCTCTTGCGCTGGCAACGTACAAAATATCGAGAACGAAGCCATAGATGTGAAAATAATACTTCATGAAATGCGTGCGTTCCAATTTCGTTATGTATGAAGAGAGAAGGTTAATCGCATTTTCGCGATTCAATATGCGCTCAGATACAGGCTGTTGAGAATTGTTTTCGAGTACGAATCTCCCAGTTTGCCCCTGCAGCCGAAGCTCTTTCAACTTAAAATTCCCGTCTTCAACCCCCTGCTTTTGGGCAAGTTTTATGCGAGTTACTGGCGTCCACTCCATTCGCCAAAGGCCGGCAATTCCAGATAGTTGCAGCGTGAACAACAACCAATAATCGCAGCAATGGGCCAGGCATAACGTAAAAGTGAGGGGCTGCGCGCTTTTGCGCAGTCCCACTCGACTGCCGGGTTGGGCACCGACGCACCGACTACTGCGGAATTTCAGGCTCAACGAGCATTGCCAACTGCGCAAGACATTCCTGCCAGCCGAGATAGCACATTTCTACTGGAATCACGTCTGGAATGCCTTCCTGCACGATGTTTAGGTCGGTGCCACAGAAAACCGGCTTAAGCGAAACGGTGACCTGCATGACTCCAGCCAGATTTTGGTCATCAAACTTGTCGGTATATCGAAGAAGCTCGTTTGGTATGAGTTCGAGGTATTCGCCGCCAAACGAATTACTGTGCTGCGTTGTAAAGTTAGTGAATGACATTTTGAACGTCCCGCCAACCCTCGGTTCCATGTGGTGAACCGTGCAGGTAAAACCATGAGGAGGAATCCATTTGGCCATGGCCTCTGGCGTAGTAAATGCTCGATATACGCGCTCTGGCGGAGCTTTCAGTACTCGGTGAAAACGAACAGTGCCTGTCATGATGTTGCTCTCCTTTCTCGTTGAAATTTACGTCATTTTCTATGCGCTATATTGGCTCGGCTCTCTTCTGCCTTAGGTGCCCAACGTAAAAGTAAGGGGCTGCGCGCTTTTGCGCAGTCCCTCTTGACTGCCGGGTTAGGCATGTCCCTATTCAATGCCGTCAAACATTTCGGTCAATTTGGCAGCGATTTCCGTTTCTGACCCCGCCATGTACGTCGAGAACCAATCTTGCTCCGCTTCCGAAATCTGCATGTATGACGGCTGCTGCCCATTTAGCATTTCTCGAAGAGGGCGCCAGCACCCCATTAATGAATTGACCAATTTGTGAGGGTCGTTCATTTCTTGGGGCGACGGATGTTGTAGAAGCAATAGCCTGCTTGGCAACCTTGGCGTGCCATGTACCTCTGGCGTGCGTAGGCTGCGATCGAAGCGATACGCTTCCAACAGAACGTGTGCGAAGTAATGAAAGTGATTTGCCGGGTCGCAAAGCCACTTCTGAAAAGATTTGAGCTTGGATCGTTTCGACTTCAGTCTGTGTCCAGTCTCAATGCAATGTAGTAAATCCATGAAGATTTCCATGGCCATTCTGCTAGATACGATCTGGTATTGACATATCGCCCCATCACGTAGGCGAAAGAGAGGAGACTTCCAGGACGATTTATCGTCATAGTCTGACGTAAAAAGAATTTTGTTCGAAAACCCACTGGAGACGGCGTTGAGTTCTAATTGAATGAGATACGCAAAGGCAATGTGTGCGATTTTCCTTCTTTGCTCTTCAGCTTGAGCAGCAACTTTCTGGCTATCAACAATATCGCTGACCAAACAGACTGGAAAAGCGTCATGGATTTGCCCATACCGCTCACGGATACTCTCCAAGATCAATTCGTCCATTCGCTGAACCAGCGCTGCTAGCCCTAGATTCTTCAACTCGTGTTCTTCGAGCGGTGCCATCGGACATGCCTAACGTGCTAGCTAACCGGCGCTCCGCCGTTAGGCGGAGCGTCCGTGTTGAGCGAAAGGTTAGGCTGAATCATTCGATTCACTTGGTTTGTGGTATTTGCCTGTGCCAGTCAATCGCTCGTAAGCGTCGTTCGCGGCGTCATATTCTTTTTCGTACCAGCGCGTGACAAGAAAAAAGGTGATGATGCCTACAACTGTAGCCAAAATCCATGAGTCATATTTCAGATAGAGAAGAAATGCAAATGGGCCAGCTACAGCCCACCGTAACTCTTCTGCGACACTTAATTTTGCTGTCGCTATATCACAGCGTCTTTCGGCTTCTAACTTTGAGTCCATAGTTTTTCTCGACGTGTCCTAACGTGAATTCGGCTCTTACTCCGACAGCTCCAGTACTCGAAGGTCCTTGAGATCCTTGGGGCGTCCGGCGGCTCGCTTGGCTGCCATGAGATGTGGCTTGGAGATCACCGGCAACGGACCAACGGAAGACTGCGCGGTTCGCGAGGATTGAAGAACTTCGGTAGTTTCTACTCCAGCAATTCGGGGGAACAGTTGCGCTCGGTAGCCCCCAGTCAGATTGGGTAATTGCTCATTCGTGTATGCGGCATCCAGCTGTTCAGCAGACATGTCGATTCGAAGATGTGCCAAGGCCCTAGACACGCGCCGAAGATTTTCGATTGCCGGATCGACCAGGATGTCTAGATCGCCGAGCGTGCGGGTCGAGCCGTCCGGGCGCTCGGGTGAAGAGTACGCGAGTACCGCGTGTCCGCCGACGACGGCAAACAAGGCCTCTTGGCGACTGAGTGCGCCAAGTAGCTCTGTTTCCATAGCGTTGAGGTAGGCGAGTCGCATTATGCTGCCTAACGTAGAGCTAACCGGCGCTGCGCGGCTTTATCGCGTAGTGTCCAGCGACCGAAGGGAGCGAGGTTGAGCGCCATGTTAGATTTTTATTTCTTACCACGAGTTTCAGTCATTTCAAGTTTTGCTCGGATGACGGCAATGTCAGTGCTAAGTGCAGGTATTTTTCCAACATCCCCCTCCATTCGTTTAACGTCTTCCTTTACATGCTCAATTTCTTTTTTCGCGACGGAAATTTCTGTCTTGTTTTCGTTAATGTTGTCTTTTAGCGGCAACAATGCGGAAAAATATCCAATGATTCCTGTTAGAAACATACCGCCAAGTGGAACCCCCCATTTCTCAAAGAAGGCATTGACGGCGGCGCCGCTATCGGATCGCGCCGGTTGCGGTAAAGATTGAGCTGTTACGGCTTGGTCTGGGGGAATTTGTGACGAAGAGGAATGCAGCGGCGCCGCCACAGTGGAAGTGCCAGATGATGCCAAAACAGGGGCATTCATTTAATTAGCCCCTCAATGCTTTTCTCGGTCAAACGCCCGGAGTACGTCTTAGATATTTTATGGAGTACTTGCTCGGATAACTCCCTATTCGGTTGTGGGTTGTTATTTATGTCTCGTTGGATATAAATACCCAATCTTTCCTTTCCTTCAATTACAGCAGCAGCCGCAGAAATTTCCACAATGTCATTAATTGCCCAGTCCAGTGTCGTGCCTTTTTTGTTGAATCGAAGGCTTAGCTCCTCTGCGTCACCAATTGAATCAAGAAAGTACTTACTCCTTATAGCCTGAACGGCTGTTGATGTCTCATGGAAATACCTACAAATCATTCCAAATCGGATAACTGAGCGCTTCTTGAGTACGTATGCGATAAAACCAAGAACTTTCGCATTGAAGTCAGCGATAAGTTCTGCATTTGACCGCTGATCTCCAATGCGCTGGAAATGTAGATCAATTCTTGATCGTGAGATATTGCAGACGTATTCATTTGACTCTGATCGCTGAGTAACCATCGGGACTTCCGGCGGCAATTCTCGTGGTATTGGCATTACCGATGGAATCGCGTCAAAGATATTCATCATGTTTGCGTTCAAATCTGCGAACTCGATATCAGGACGATCAACAATATCGCGAAAGAACAATGCGAACTGCAACGAAATAATCTGTGTCGGGGTAGTGTCGCTCATTGCAATCCTCTGAAAATCTAACGTGAAGTAGACACCTTGACCGGTGTATATTCTGACCGTAGAAGGTGTCTAACTTGATTCATCTTGATTTATCTCACTGAAAAAATTAAATATATTTTGATTGTATTCTGGAAATGCCGACTCAAGACACCCCGATGATCAACTCGCCACCCAAACTGCTTGATCAGGTGCGCGACAAGCTGCGGGTGAAACATTACAGCATCCGTACTGAAAGTGTTTATGTCGATTGGATTAAACGATTTATTCTTTTTCATGGCAAGCGCCATCCGCAAGAAATGGGTGCGCCAGAACTGGAGGTGTTTCTGACTGATCTGGCGGTGCGAGGCGGCGTGTCAGCCTCGACGCAGAATCAGGCGCTCTCGGCCTTGCTTTTTCTTTACCGCGAGGTGCTGAAAGTCGATTTGCCGTGGCTGGACAACGTGACGCGTGCAAAACGGCCGCAGCGGCTGCCTGTTGTTTTGACAACGGCCGAGGTGCGTGCCGTGCTGGATCGCATGGACGGCGTGTATGCCCTGATGGGCAAGCTGCTTTATGGCACGGGCATGCGTCTGATGGAATGTGTGCGCTTGAGAGTGAAGGATATGGATTTCGGCCGCAATGAAATCCTGATTCGCGATGGCAAGGGCGGCAAGGATAGGGTGACGATGTTGCCGTCCGCAGTGGCTGCCCCGCTGGCCGAACATCTGCAACGCCGCCGTGTGATCTTCGAGGATGATCTGGCGGCAGGCAAGGCCGAGGCCTGGCTGCCGGATGCGCTGGCGAAAAAATATCCTGACGCGGCAACCGAATGGGCCTGGCAATATGTATTCTGTTCCGGCAGCTATTCAACCGACCCGCGCAGCGGTCGGCAGCGTCGTCATCATCTCGATGAAAAGCTTTTGCAACGGGCGATGAAAAGAGCGGTGACTGCCGCGCGGCTGACCAAGCCGGCAACGCCACATACGCTGCGCCATTCCTTCGCCACGCATCTGCTCGAAGGTGGTTACGACATCCGCACGGTGCAGGAATTGCTCGGCCATTCCGATGTTTCCACGACGATGATTTACACCCATGTTCTCAACAAAGGCGGGCGCGGTGTGATGAGTCCGCTGGATAAGCTTTGATGCGCCCCTGTTCGCTGGCTTGGCCCGCTTGGCTGCAACCCCTGCTTAACCGCCGCATGCTGTTGTGCGTGTTCACTGGTTTTTCTTCTGGCCTGCCGTTGTATCTGTTGCTGAATCTCTTGCCGGCCTGGTTGCGCTCGGAGGGGGTGAATCTTAAAACCATTGGCTTGTTTGCCTTGATTCAATTCCCTTACACGTGGAAGTTTTTGTGGGCGCCGTTGCTGGATCGTTACGTGCCGCCGCTGGGGCGGCGGCGGGGCTGGATGTTGATGACGCAAGTGGGGTTGTTGTGTTCTATTGCCGCGCTGGGGCTGTTTTCGCCTGCCGTGGCGTTGCAATCGATTGTGGGGCTTACCGTGGCGATTGCCTTGTTTTCAGCCACGCAGGATATTGCGCTGGACGCGTACCGACGCGAAATTCTGCCGGAGGCGGAGCTGGGCTTGGGCAACTCGGTGCATGTGAATGCTTACCGCGTGGCGGGTTTGGTGCCGGGCTCGCTGTCGCTGATTCTGGCGGATCATCTGCCCTGGGGGCAGGTGTTCTTGATTACCGCGCTGTTCATGTTGCCGGGTTTACTGTTGGCATTGTTTGCGGCGGAACCCTTGGTTGCCAAGAGCGCGCCAAAAACCCTGCGCGAGGCGGTGGTGGAGCCGTTTCACGAGTTTATTCATCGTGCAGGTTGGCGTGAGGCAGTGCTAATTCTGGCGTTTATCTTTTTGTACAAGCTGGGCGATTCGATGTGTACGGCGCTGGCTACACCGTTTTATCTGGACATGGGTTTTGCCAAATCGCAGATCGGTGTGGTGGCTAAAAATGCGGGCTTGTGGCCTGCGGTGATTGGCGGTTTATTGGGCGGGTTGTGGATGGTGAAGATCGGCATCAACCGTGCGCTGTGGCTGTTTGGCGTGGTGCAGTTGTTGTCGATTTTCGGCTTTGCCTGGCTGGCCTGGCTGGGCCCGCGCGTTGCGGTGGGCGCGGCAGAGCTTGCCCAGCTTGCGCTGGTGATCGGCTTTGAGGCGCTGGGCGTAGGGCTGGGCACGGCGGCATTTGTGGCGTTTATTGCACGCGCGACGAATCCGCTGTATACCGCCACGCAGTTTGCGTTGTTCACGAGTCTGGCTGCGGTGCCGCGTACTTTTATCAACGCCACCACCGGCGTGCTGGTGGAGCACATGGGCTGGGTTGGTTTCTTTTTGCTGTGTGCGGCGCTGGCAGTGCCGGGGATGATGTTATTGGTGAAAGTCGCGCCGTGGAGTGTTGCGGGTGTTGCTACAGCGCATGCACCCGGTCGCCCCGCGTAAAACCCAATAAAGGCTGGGGCATGCCGCGTCCCAGCGCGATGATTTTGAACAGTTCGCCCATTTCATTAGGCGAGAGCAGCACGCTGACGGCACCATTGGCACGTAGATTCGCACGTAAATCAGCTTCAGTTACCGTATCACCATCCGCTACGGCGAGGATCCGCTGCGGCGAGGAGAGTGCACTTCGCTCGACCGCCCTGCTGCGCAGGGGCTTCATCAGAGCGTTTCTTGCTCGACCGCCTTGTAGCGCAGGGGCTTCATCAGCGCCGACTTTTTGTGCCGTGTGTTCCTGTAACAATTCACCAATGCCGCAGTTGATCAAAAACTGCGCCTGACTGGTGTAGCCCAACACCCTCAAGCCCGCGTCGAACCCGGCTTCGGCGACCGCCGTGAAATCGACATGCGAGGTGATGTCGGACAAGCCCGGATACCAGAACGGATCGTCATGTACGCGATGCCGGTAATGGCAGCGTACCGTGCCGCCATCGCGTTGCGGGTGATACAGCTCGCGGCGGGGCAGGCCGTAGTCGAGCAGAATCATCGCGCCTTGACTTAAGCGCTGCGCCAGCTCGGCAACCCAGGCACGCACCGCCAGACTGATTTCGCCGCGGTAAGGCGCCGCCACGGGCAAGATTTTTGCGGCGTCAATCAATGCCTGGCTGGCAGGGCGTTCTGCGAATGTTAACTGTTCGCCGATGGCGTTTTCGGCAAGCGCCACGCCGCGTTCAAACAAGCCGGTTTCATCCCAGCGCACAGCATGCGTGGGCATGGCGTCCAGCACCTCGTTACCGATCAAACAGCCGGAGAATTTTTCGGGCAGCGCATTCAGCCACTCCACGCGTTCAAGAAATTGTGGTGCGTGCCGGGCAATGGTTGCGGCCTGACGCGCACGCAGTTCGCCAGAGAGTTCAAGAATCGCATAGCCTTCAGGCGCGCAGCCCAGGGCGTCCAGCGCCAATAAAAGGTCCGCCGCCAAGCGCCCGCTGCCCGCGCCCGCCTCAATGATATAAGGCCTTGATGCGGCGAGCACTTGCGCCACTTGCCGCGCCAGCGCCTGGCCAAAGAGCGGGGTGAGCTCGGGTGCGGTGAGAAAATCGCCGCCCGAGGCATGGTCGCCAAACTTGTGCGCGCCGCCCGCGTAATAGCCCAGGCCGGGGGCATACAGGGCGAGCTCCATGTAACGAGCGAACGATATCCAGCCGTGGGTTTTTATTTCATCCGCAATCAACGCGGCAAGCGCAGCACTTGCCGTGCAGGCGTCAGCCGACGGGGCAGGCAGATGGCTTTTCACGCAGCGGGCTCGCCAACTTGTTCGATTTGCTCTTGCAGGGCCAGCCAGCGTTCTTCCGTGCTGGCAATCTCCGTGGTGAGTTGCGTTTGGCGCTGGGTGAAGGTTTGCAACAGTGTTTTATCCGGTGCAGTGTATAGCGCTGGATCAGCCAGCTGCGCATCTAGCGCCGCGAGTTCGGCTTGCCAGCTGGCAAGTTGTTTTTCGAGCTTGCCCGCCTCTTTGACGAGTGGTTGTCGCCGTTCTGCCCGCGCCGAGTTTTCGGGCGACTCGAAAGCGGAGGACTGCGCGGCAGGGCTGGCGGATTTTGCTGCCGTTTTTTCCGTCGATTTTCCGCCGCTGCGTTTTTCCTTGGAGCGTTCTTCCGCCAGCCATTCGGCATAGTCGTCCAGGTCGCCATCGAATAACGATACCCTGCCGTCGGCCACCAGCCATAGCTCATCGCACGTGGCGCGCAGCAAATGGCGATCATGCGAAACCAGCACCATGCCCGCATCGGTTTCCTGCAGGGCGATGGTGAGGGCTTCACGCATTTCCAGATCAAGGTGGTTGGTGGGTTCATCGAGCAGCAGTAAATTGGGTGCGGTGCGGATCATCAAGGCCAGCGCCAGGCGCGATTTTTCGCCGCCGGAAAAGCGGCCGCAGGGCGCATCCACCATGTCGCCGCGAAAATCAAAGCTGCCCAGATAGCTGCGCAAGTCTTGCTCGCGGGTTTGTTTGCCCATGGCGGATTCTTGATGAATCATGTGCCATAGCGGGGATTCGGCAGGCCGCAGTTGTTCCAGCTGGTGCTGGGCAAAGTAACCCATTTTCAGGTTGCGGCCTTCTTCGCGCGTGCCTGCCAAGGGTTGGATATCTCCGGCGAGCAGTTTCATGAGCGTGGATTTACCCGCGCCGTTGCGTCCCAACAGGCCAATGCGGCTATCCGGGCGCAGGCTGAAGTTCAGGTTCTCGAGAATCGGTGCTGTATTTTTATAGCCGATTTTTACGCGGTCAATGACCATCAGCGGATCGGAAAAAGCGCTGGGCTCGGGAAAGCTGAAGCTAAAAGGTGTATCAATGTGCGCAGCGACAATATCGCCCATTTTTTCCAGCATCTTGATGCGGCTTTGTGCCTGCCGCGCTTTGGAAGCCTTGGCGCGAAAACGGTCGATATAGTCTTGCAAGTGGGCCGCCTGGCGGCGCTGCTTTTCGGCCATCGCCAGATCATTGGCCAGCCGCTCTGCGCGCGCTCGCTCGCAGGCGGAGTAATTGCCGGTGAACATTTGCATGCGGCAGTTTTCAACGTGCACGATGTGACTGGTGACTTCATCGAGAAAATCACGGTCATGCGAGATCAATATCAGCGTACCGGCGTAATTCTTGAGCCAGGTTTCCAGCCACAGAATCGCATCCAGATCGAGGTGATTGGTGGGCTCGTCGAGCAGCAGCAAATCAGAGCGGCACATCAGGGCGCGGGCCAGATTCAGCCGCACGCGCCAGCCGCCGGAAAATTCCGCCACCGGGCGGAGAAAGTCGGCATCCGTAAACCCCAGGCCATGCATCAAGGAGGCAGCGCGGGAGCGGGCGGCGTAGCCATCAATCTCACCCAGGCGCGAATGCAAGAGGCCAATCTGCTCACCGGCGTGGTCATCATCCGGGTGTTGTTCTGCGGCGAGCAAGTCACGTTCAATCTGGCGCAGTTCGATATCGCCATCCAGCACAAACTCAAGCGCGGCATCGGGTAACGCAGGCGTATCTTGTGCCACATGCGCTAACACCCAGCTGTTGGGGCGTTCCAGATCGCCACGGTCGGCATGCAGCTCGCCACGCAAGAGCGCAAGAAAGGACGATTTGCCACAGCCATTGGCGCCGGTCAAGCCGACCTTCCAGCCAGGATGAATTTGCAGGGAAGCGCCTTCAACCAGCGGGTCGCCATTGCGGGAAAAACCAAGATTACGAAGCAGAATCACAGGGCAGGTACCAAAAAAAGGGGCAAGGCAGATAAAGGAACTCGACAGCCAGTAAAGCCCCACGAAAAACATGCGGGGGCGCATTTTATGGCGAATCGCCTTCCGCATGGCGGTTGTGCCAGCTGGTGTATAGTTAATATCTGCTGAGTCAGCACAGTTCACAGTTAGTTGCCCTTTATAAAAACAGGAGAAAAGCATGGCTGCACCCACCGTGTATGTTGTCGGCGTTGGCATGATTCCGTTTGTTAAACCAGGTGGGAGTGATCACTATCCGGTGATGGGCGCACGTGCCGTGCGCGCGGCCCTGGCCGATGCAGGGCTTGATTACACCGCGATACAGCAAGCCTATGCGGGTTATGTGTATGCGGATTCAACTGCCGGGCAGGCGGTGTTATATGGCGTTGGCATGACGGGTATCCCGGTCATCAATGTGAATAACAACTGTGCCAGCGGGTCTACGGCATTGTT
>SCUZ01000075.1 GCA_004322535.1 Rugosibacter sp. | reverse complement strand
TCACGGGATTTCGAGAAGAATTAAGCAGCTATCTATTCAGCGCGCTCATTGGCTTTTGCTTGATCGCCGGATACCGCTTGTTAGGGGCTGGTTGGTTGATCATGAAAACCGAAGGCCCCTTGCAATACAAGGCAGTGCAATGGGCCAAGGGAAACCTGTGGCTGACAGCGGCAGGCGTGCTGGCCATATCAGCCGCAACACCCTGGGTCAGCTCCCGAATTTTTGACAAATGGTTCAGTTTCCCGAATGTGTTGATGCTGCTCCCCATCCCCGCCATGACGCTGGTTTTATTCGGCGTTATCGCGCGGAGCCTGGCGCGTCTGCCCGTCAGATTTGCGCAGAACAACCAGTATGGCGCATCTGTTCCCTTTGCCTGCACGGTTGGCATTTTCCTGCTCTCCTTTTATGGTTTGGCCTACAGCATTTTCCCCTGGCTGGTGATTGACCGCATCACGATTTGGCAAGCCGCCAGCGCGCCCAAATCCCTGTTATTCATTTTCTATGGTGTAGTCGTCGTGTTTCCTTTGATCATTGGATACACCGTTTATGCTTATCGCGTTTTCTGGGGCAAAGCCACTCCGCTCAGCTATTAGCGGGGCAACCGCACTGTCTCAGCGCATTTTCCAGACGCGCCCAGGCTGTTTCATTTTCCGGCAGACCGAAGCGCAGCGCGCAAGGTTCGGCAAAATGGCGTACGAGGATGCCGCGTTGCGCGAGGCGCTCATACAGCGCTGTCGCAGCCGCGCATTGCACATACTGAAATAACGCCGTGCCGCCATCGGGCGGTAAACCATTTGTCGTGAGCAGTGTGGCAAGGCACCCGCTTGCAGCGCGCAATTTCTCTTTCTGCGCGGCCTGCCACGCCGTATCACCAAGACCGGCTTTTGCAATAAAACGGGATGGATGCGCCAGCGGCCACGGACCAAGCGTTTCTTGCAGGCAACTCAATACGTCAGGCGCAGCGATGCAAAAACCGACGCGTGTACCCGCCAGACCAAAGAACTTTCCGAGCGAACGTAAAACAATTACATTTTCAGCGCCTGCCATTCCAGCCATGTTCGCCAGCGAATTCTCGCCATCGACATCGGCAAAGGCTTCATCGACAATCAGCCAAGCGTTACGTTCTGACAGTCGCCAAGCCAGGGCAAGGAGCGTCGCGCGAGAAAAACGGCGGCCGTCAGGATTATTCGGGTTGGCCAGCATAATCACGTCTATCGCGTCACCGTCTTGTTGCAGTAAATCTTCCGCCGCGCATTCAATCACCCGGTGCCCCGCTGCCCGCCAGGCCGGGGCGTATTCGCCATAACTCGGGGCGAGCACGGCCACTGTGCCTACCGAACGCAAGCGCGGCAAGGCGAGAATCGCCGCTTGCGAGCCGTTCAGCGGCAAGAGGTTTGCTGCGCCGTAATAGCTCTGCGCGGCGTCAATCAGGCCATCGTCATCCTCTGGCAAACGCTGCCAGACTGATAAGGGAATCTCCGGCACCGGATAAGGCCACGGGGCGATACCGGTCGACAGATCAACCCAGTCGCTCATCGCGATACCGTAGCGCCGACTCGCCAAGTGCAAGCGACCGCCATGTTCAAGCACGGCTGCTTACCGCTGTAAATATTGCAACAAATACTGTGACTACAGCCACCCAAACCCACTGCCCGCGTACAACCAGCACCAGCGCGCGCTGAATATGCGCCTCACTCGCCGCCTCACCAGCGCCGACTTTTGGCCGCATCTCTATCTGGCCTCGATACATCGCCGCACCGCCGAGCTGCACGCCCATCGCCCCCGCGCCCGCAGCAATCACCGGCCCGGCATTAGGGCTGGCCCAGGCGCCCGCCTGCGTGCGCCAACACACCAGCGCCGTGCGTGTGTCGCCAAGCACGGCATAGGTCAGCGCTGTCAGCCGCGCCGGAATTAAATTCAGCACATCGTCGATGCGCGCTGCCGCCCAGCCGAAATAAATCCGCCGCATGTCTTTATAGCCCCACATGGCATCCAATGTATTAGCCAAGCGAAACAGCAGCGCGCCCGCACCACCGGCAATGCAAAACCAGAACAGCGCACCAAACACGGCATCGTTGCCGTTTTCCAGAATCGATTCGACGGCGGCGCGGACAACGCCTTCATCGTCCAGCTGTGATGTATCGCGCGACACCATCCAGCCAGCATGTGCGCGCGCTGCGGCGAGATCGTTCGCGGCCAGATCGCGGGCAACCTGCTCACCGTGCTGAACCAGGCTGCGTGCGCCCAGCGCAAAATAAAGCAACGCAATATCCACCACCCAACCCCAGGTCTGCCGCCGACAAAATATCGCCAGCAGCACACATGGCGCCACCACCACCAGCCAGCCCAGCAAGCCGCGCAGGCGATTGAACACCGAATGCCCCGGCGTGCCTCGACGCAAAAGATTTTCGACTCGATCTGCCAGCGCGCCAAACCCGACCAGCGGGTGAAAACGACGCGGTTCGCCAAGCAGACGATCAAGCAAAACACCAGCCGCCATCGTCAGAGGCAATGCGAGAAAAACATCCAGCATGGGATAATCGGCATATGAAGAAAACAGGATTCTACTTGTGACTGCCGCCGCGCTCATGATTCAAGGCTGCACGTCGGATGCCGGCAAGACCACCCTCGTCGCTGCACTTTGCCGCATTCTCCATCGCCGTGGTGTGAAGGTCGCGCCGTTCAAGCCACAAAACATGGCCTTGAATTCCGCCGTCACCATTGATGGCGGCGAGATTGGCCGCGCGCAGGCCCTACAGGCGCAGGCCGCTGGCATCGCGCCACGCATCGACTTCAATCCCGTATTACTCAAACCCACGACAGACCGCCACGCCCAGGTGATCATCCACGGCCATGCGATAGATACGCTGGATGCGCGTGCTTATCACGACTACAAACGCGTGGCGATGACTGCCGTGATGCAAAGCTGGCAGCGTCTGTGCGATGAATTCGATTGCGTGGTCATTGAAGGCGCAGGCAGTCCGGCGGAAATCAATTTACGTGACCGCGACATTGCCAACATGGGCTTTGCCGAAGCCGCCGACGTGCCGGTGATTCTGATCGCCGACATCGACCGGGGCGGCGTCTTCGCTCATCTGGTCGGCACGCTGGAACTGCTCTCGCCCACCGAGCAAACGCGCATCAAGGGTTTTGTCATCAACCGCTTTCGCGGCGACATCGGTCTGCTTGAATCCGGCCTTGATTGGCTGGAAGCACGCACAGGTTTGCCGGTGCTCGGTGTGTTGCCCTATCTTCACGGCCTGATGCTGGATGCGGAAGATGCTATCGCTACGGAAAGCCATGCCAAAACCAATACACGCCTGAAAGCCGTCGCCATCGCCTATCCGCGCTGCTCGAACCACACTGATCTCGACCCGCTGCGCCTGCATCCGGAAGTTGATTTCACCTGGCTTAATCCCGGTGAAGCATTGCCACCGTGCGACTTGCTTGTGCTGCCTGGCTCAAAAGCAGTGCAAGCCGACCTGGCCTGGTTGCGTGAAAAAGACCATGACATCGCCATAGCGCGCCACCTGCGCTATGGCGGCAAGCTCATTGGCCTGTGCGGCGGATTTCAAATGCTTGGGCAAATGCTGCACGACCCGCAAGGCCTGGAAGGCACGCCGGGCAGTCGACCGGGCCTGGGTGTGCTGGATATGGACACCACGCTGGAAGCGGAAAAGCAGTTACGCAATGTCACGGGTTGCCTTGCCTTGCCCGGCGCGCCGAAATTCACCGGCTATGAAATTCACATGGGGATGACAACGGGCGTGACAATGGGCGTCACAACACACGTAACACCAAACCCCGCTCTCGCCCATCCTGCCGTGCGTTTTGATGACGGCCGTGAAGATGGCATCATCTCGGCCGACAATCAAATTTTTTCCACCTATTGTCACGGCTTGTTTGATCAACCAGAAGCCCTTATCGCCCTTCTCACCTGGGCGGGAATGAAAGATGCCGAGCACGTCGACTTCACCGCGCGCCGTGAAGCCGACCTTGACCGCCTGGCTGATGCAGTAGAAGCCGCGCTCGACTGGGAAAAACTCGGCGCTGGCATGACGCTGCCCAAAATCACGCTGCCGGGCTTTTAAGCTCCAGCGGCAAACCGGCCGCAACAAAAGTCACGCGATCCGCCAACGTCGCCACCCGCTGGTTCAGGCGCCCGGCTTCATCAACAAATCGACGCGTGATTTCACCCAGCGGAATAATGCCCAGCCCCACTTCGTTACTCACCAGAATCACGCGACCGGGAAGCTGTGGCAAGACGGTAAGCAGCGCCGCCGTTTCCTGCGCCAGCCGCTGCCCGCACTGTTTATCATCCTTACCATCATCAGCAAATAAAAGATTGGATAGCCACAAGGTCAGGCAATCCACCAAAAGGCAACGCCCGAGGGCGGCATGCTTTGTGAGCATTGCGGCCAAATGCAACGGCTCTTCCACCAAGGCCCAGCCGGATGGGCGCCGCGCCTGGTGATGGGCAATGCGCTCGGCCATTTCTGCATCCCTTGCCTGGGCTGTGGCGAGATAAGTCACCGTCAATTGCGAGGCCACTACTCGCTGTTCTGCCAGCGCACTCTTGCCCGAACGGGCACCGCCAAGAATAAGTTCTATCATCCGCGCATTATCGCTGATTGGTATAGTGCACGACGAACCAAAAAAATACCCACGGAGAAAATCATGGAAAGCAAGCAGCACACCGTTCACACGGGTAGTTTTGATACTTTTTTTCACGAAAGCGGGGCTGAGTGTGCGGCTCCGAATGCTGCACCTGTTTTGTTGCTGCATGGCTCAGGGCCGGGCGCTAATGCGATGTCCAACTGGCAGTTTGCCCTGCCCTTTTTGGGCGAAAGTTATCACTGCCTTGCGCCCGACATTGCGGGATTTGGACTAAGCACCTATCCGAATCCGCCACGGGGCGCCGCTGCCTGGATTGAAATATGGGTCGCGCAGATGATTGCTTTTCTTGATGTGTTGAATCTGGAAAAAGTGCACTTGGTAGGCAACTCCATGGGCGGCGGTGTAGCCATGCATTTGGTGCATCATTATCCGGAACGCTTTGATCATGTCGTGTTAATGGGTGCCGTCGGCGCGCCATTCACTGCAACCGAAGGTCTCAAACGCGGCTGGGGTTATTACAATACCGGCACCAAAGAAGAATTGGCTTTTCTGGTGCGCAAGTTTTTGCATAATCCGGATATCCTCGGTGGCGATGTAGATGCTATTGCAGCCAACCGCTACCAGTTCGTAATGCAAGACAGCGTGCGCCATCAGTTCGAGGCGATGTTTCCAGGGGATACGCAAAAGCATGTCAATGCCTTTGTTCTGTCCCCCGAAAATTTACAAAAAATAACCAACCCGATACTGGCTACCCATGCACGAGAAGATTTTTTTATCCCGCTGACGACTTCGGAATACATGGTCAAGCATCTGCCCAACGCGCAAATGCACGTGTTCAGCCAGTGCGGCCATTGGATACAAATTGAACAGCGCAAGGCGTTTAATAACCTGGTCAAGCTGTTTCTTGATGGCGGACTCGATCAGAAATAATATTATTAACAAAGCACTATATAAATAAGTTAAACTGTTTTCTTTTTTAAATTTCCATTCAAAACCCATGACTCCTACAAAAGATATCAATTTGTTTTCACCTGTTCAACTCGGCCCTTACGCTTTGAAAAACCGCATGGCAATGGCCCCCATGACGCGCAACCGCGCAGGGGGGAAAAATGAGCCGCACGCATTGAATGTTGAATACTATCGTCAGCGCGCCAGTGCCGGGCTGATCATTACCGAAGGCGCTATCGTTTCCGCCGAAGCGGCGGGTTACCCTGGCACCCCGGGCATTTACAGCCCCGAGCAAGTGGCAGGCTGGCGCCAAGTGATTGATGCCGTGCACGCCACAGGCGGGCATATTTTTCTGCAATTATGGCACTGCGGGCGCGCTTCGCATAAATCATTGCTGCCCAATGGCATGCTGCCAGTCGCCCCTTCGGCCATCAAACCGGTAGGCGAAACCATGACCTATACAGGCATGCAAGCATTTGAAACACCCCATGCGCTCACGCTGGAAGAAATCCCCGGTATCGTCGAGATGTTCCGTCACGGTGCACAATGTGCTTTAGAGGCCGGGTTTGACGGCGTGGAAATCCACGGTGCGAACGGCTATCTGGTGGATCAGTTTTTGCGCGACGGCACTAACCAGCGCACGGACGCTTACGGCGGCTCGATTCCCAACCGCGCACGCTTCATGCAGGAAGTCACTGAAGCCGCATGCAGCGTCTGGGGCGCTAACCGCGTCGGTATTCGTCTCTCGCCCTTGGGACCCTTTAACGACATGCGTGATTCCAACCCCGAGGCCACTTTTAGCTACGCCGTTGAAGCGCTCAACCGTTTTGGCCTGGCCTATTTGCACATTGCCGAAATGGGCATTGATAAACCCGGCACTGCCGGACCGGCGTTTGATCTATTCAAGCTGCGTGGCATCTGGAAAGGGCTTTACATGGCTAACTACGGCTACGATTTAGCCCGTGCCAATACTGTCCTGGCCGATGGCCGCGCTGACATGGTCGCCTTTGGCGTACCCTTTCTAGCCAACCCTGACTTGCCCCGCCGTTTTGCCGAGGGTGCTGCGCTCAACGCACCCAACGTCGAAACTTTTTATGGTGGGGATGAAAAAGGCTACACCGATTATCCTTTTCTTGCCGTTTAACCATTGATGGAAAAAAGCTTTTGGCGCGAACGCTGGGAAAAAAATGAAATTGGATTTCACCAAAGTCATTTTCATCCATTCTTGCTACAGCATTGGCCCAGCCTGAACCTCAGGCTGGGCAGCCGTGTGTTTGTCCCGCTGTGCGGGAAAAGCCGGGATCTGCTCTGGCTGCGCGATCAGGGGCTTGATGTCATCGGCGTAGAGTTAAGCAAGCTTGCCGTTGAAGATTTTTTCAAGGAGAACCAGCTCACAGCCACCGTCACGCAACATGGCGAGCTCGCGCTATATGGATGCCCGGGCATCCATATTTTTTGCGGCGATTTTTTCAAGCTCACTGCGGCAGACTTGACAGGCGTTGCAGGTGTATTCGACCGTGCTTCGCTCGTCGCGCTGCCGCCTGCCATGCGGCGAGACTATGCTGCGCACATGCAAAAAATTCTGCCACCCGGCACGCAAACGCTGTTGGTGTGCTTCACCTATCCACAAGAACAAATGAACGGGCCGCCTTTCAGTGTTGAAGCAGCGGAAGTACACGCCCTTTTCGCCCCTGCCAGCGAAGTCACATTTTTGGCCGAGGCCGATGTGCTAAACAATGAACCCCGCTTTAAACAGCGCGGCCTTACGCACCTGCACGAAAAAACCTTTCGCCTGCGCTATCGTTAATACACTTGAAAAATCGGCACCCCAAGGGTGCTTCCTACGCGGCGCGCTGGTGGTACGGCGCAAAACAAAACAATATCCAATGAGGACAACACGATGAAAAAACGCACATTAGGGCATTCCAATATCGAAGTCGCCCCACTCATGTTTGGCGGCAATGTGTTCGGCTGGACGCTGGATGAAGTGCAATCCTTCGAGATACTCGATGCCTTTATCGCGGCAGGCTTTGATTTCATCGACACGGCCGACGTTTACTCACGCTTCATACCCGGCAATCAAGGTGGCGAATCCGAAACCGTACTCGGCAAATGGATGAAGGCACGCGGCAACCGCAGCAAGATCATTCTATCCACCAAAGTCGGCATGGACATGGGCGAAGGCCAGAAGGGGCTGTCCAAGGCCTGTATCTTCAAAGCCGTGGAAGCATCGCTGCGTCGCTTGCAAACCGACTATATCGACCTGTATCAAGCACACATTGATGACGAAAACACGCCACTCATCGAGACGCTGGACGCCTTTGACCACCTCATCAAGCAAGGCAAGGTACGTGTGATTGGCGCTTCCAACTACACGCCAGATCGCTTGGAAGAAGCCCTGAAAGTAAGCAAAGACCATGGCCTGCCAGCGTATCAGAGCTTGCAGCCACTGTATAACCTGTACGACCGCGCAGCGTATGAAGCCGGGCTACAAGTGGTTTGCCAGAAACACGGCTTGGGTGTGATTCCTTATTTCGCGCTGGCCAGCGGTTTTCTCACCGGCAAATATCGCAGCGCAGCGGATTTTGAAAATAGCGCACGCGGCGCATTTACCAAGCACTACCTCGATGCCCGCGGCTTGCGCATTCTTGCCGCGCTCGATGCGGTCGCAAAAGACAAACAAACCACCCCGGCCGCCATCGCACTGGCCTGGCTAATGGCCCGCCCCACAATAACCGCCCCCATCGCCAGCGCGACTTCGCTCACGCAATTGCAAGGACTGATTCGCGCGACGGAAATTAGCCTGGATCCGGCGGCTATCGAACTGCTGAATCAGGCTAGCGCCAGTTAATCTGCATGCGCATGCAACGACCAAGGCGCCTTCCGGGAAATTATTCCTGGCGGCTATTTAGTTACCACCCAGCTTGATAATCAGGAGACTCCGATGAAACAACGTGTCTTAGGCCAGGCCGCCGTGCCGATTTCCGAGATCGGCTTGGGCTGCATGGGCATGAGCGAATTTTATGGCCCGAGCGATGATCAACAATCGCTCGCCACCCTCACCCGGGCGCTGGATCTTGGCGTGAATTTTTTTGATTCCGCCGATACGTATGGTCTGGGTCACAACGAAACCTTGCTGGGGCAGTTTCTTAAACAAGGCGCTGTGGCGCGTCGACGGCGGGTGGTTGTCGCTACCAAATTTGGCATCGTGCGCGAAGCAGGCAAGTACGAGCGGCGCATCGACAACAGCCCGGCCTATGTGCGCGCGGCGTGCGAAGCTTCTTTGCAGCGCCTGGAGGTGGATGAGATTGATCTTTATTATTGTCATCGACGTAACCCGGATGTGCCAATCGAGGACACCGTGGGTGCGATGTCTGATCTGGTCCATGCAGGCAAAGTGCGGCAGATTGGGTTGTCCGAAATATCCGTCGCCACCTTGCGACGAGCCTCGAAGGTGCATCCGATCGCAGCGGTGCAAAGCGAATATTCCTTGTGGTCACGCGAACCTGAAAACGGCCTGCTGCAAGCGTGTGCTGAACTAGGCACTACATTTGTGGCTTACAGCCCGCTGGGCCGTGCTTTTCTCACCGGCACGGTGCGCAGTGACACTCTGGCAGAAAATGATTTTCGTAAATTCAACCCGCGCTTTCAGGGCGATGCCGAAGTGGCTAACCGTGCGTTGGTAGAAAGCCTTCACCAATTAGCGGAAGCGCGCGGGGTGACTAATGCGCAGCTGGCACTTGCCTGGTTACTGAATAAACATCCGCACGTCGTGCCTATTCCCGGTACCCGCCAGGTACGCTATCTGGAGCAAAACGTGGCGGCTTCGGCAATCATGCTCACAGCGACTGAGCTCGCGACGCTGGATGAGCTGTTCTTGCCAGGGCACATCGCTGGGTCGCGTTATCCTGAAGCGGGCATGGTGGGCGTAGAACGCGATTGATTCATGCTTGATTCATGCGTCAATCGCTTGATCTGTGTTCCTTACGGCTCAAGGCAACAGGTGAATCGAGGATAATTGGCGCTTAATTTCCAGTTCGCCCTTTATGCCCACTACTCAATTTTTAGCTGAATTACCCAGCATCGCCCCGCTCGACCGTACTCTGGCCGCGGCATTACAAGCAAAAATCAATGGCAAGACCAAACCGCTGGGTGCGCTCGGGCGGCTGGAAAATCTGGCCTTGCAAATCGGCTTGATCCAAAACACACTGACACCACGTATCGCGCAGCCACACATTCTTGTCGCTGCGGGGGATCATGGTGCGGCCAAAGCCGGGGTATCCGCTTATCCGCAAGAAGTCACCTGGCAAATGGTGGAAAATTTTTTAGCGGGAGGCGCGGCGATCAATGTGCTGGCGCGGCAAGCCCATGCCCAGCTGCTGATTGCCGATGCGGGTGTGGCCCATGAGTTTGGCCCACGCGCTGGATTGATTGATGCAAAAATCGGCGCTGGTGGAACGGCGGATTATCTCAGCGGCCCGGCCATGAGCCTCGTGCAATGCATGGATGCCATGCAGCGCGGTGCCGTGATCGTGCGTGATCTGGCCGCTACCGGGTGTAACACGCTGGGCTTTGGCGAAATGGGCATTGGCAATACGGCTTCTGCCTCATTGCTCACGCATTGCCTGACCGGCCTGCCTTTGGCTGAGGTGATTGGTCGTGGCACCGGGCTGGATGATGCGGGGCTGGAAAAAAAGCGCGCGCTACTGACACAGGCGCTGGCTCATTGGCCGGAACGCAACGATGCGCCGCTGGATGTGCTTGCGCGGTTTGGCGGCTTTGAAATCGCATTACTCAGTGGGACCATGCTGGCGGCAGCTGAAGCGAAGATGGTGCTAGTGATTGATGGCTTTATTGTCACAAGCGCCCTGCTCGTGGCCGCACGAATTGCACCAGAGATTCTCGACTATTGCGTGTTCTCGCATTGCTCGAACGAGGCTGGGCACCGGCTACAGCTCGCCTGGCTAAAGGGTGAAGCCCTGCTTGATCTGGGACTGCGCTTGGGCGAAGGCACCGGTGCTGCCTTGGCTTTGCCGTTGCTTGATGCGGCCTGCGCTTTTTTAAACGAGATGGCGAGCTTTGATTCAGCGGGCGTAAGCCAAGCCTGATGTTTATGAAAATCCGCACACAACTGATCTATTTTTTCGCGGCCTTGCGTTTTTTTACTCGCTTGCCCGTTCCGGCCTGGGTAGGTCATAGTCAGGATCAGCTTAACCACGCCGCACGTTATTTTCCCCTGGTGGGCGTACTGGTTGGCCTGATAGCGGCCACCACGACGCTTGTCGCCGCGCTGGTGCTACCGGTATCTGTTGCCGTTGTGCTCGGCATGACAGCGAGTGCATTAGCTACCGGTGCCTTTCATGAAGACGGCTTTGCGGATGCCTGCGATGGGTTTGGTGGCGGCTGGGACAAGGCACAGGTGCTCGGCATCATGAAAGATTCACGCGTCGGCAGCTATGCGACCATCGGCGTGGCGCTGCTGCTGCTTGCAAAATGGAATGCACTGGTTGAAATTGATGCCGCGTCTGATACGCTAACGCTTGGCCTGACTTTGATTGCCGCACATGCTGTATCCCGGCTGGCCGCCACCAGCCTGATTTTCACGCTGGATTATGTGCGCGAAGATGCCACAGCAAAAGCCAAGCCGCTGGCCGTGCGCATGACGCCCCATGAGCTATTCATAGCCGCACTCACAGGCTTGGCACCCTGTATTCTGCTGCCCGCAAGCCATCTGCTGGTTGCGCTGGTGGCCGTGGCTTTATGCACCTGGCTTGCTGCACGCTATTTTATCCGTCGCATCGGCGGCTACACGGGTGATTGCCTCGGCGCAACCCAACAGATTGCCGAGCTAGCTTTTTATCTGGGCCTCTTATGCAGCTTTACCTGATCCGGCATCCACCGCCACAGGTGAATGAGGGCATCTGCTATGGCGCAACAGATTTACCCTTGCGCGACGACTTGGCAGCAATCGTCCGTACCACCCAGACACAACTGCCATCCGGCTTGCCATTTTTTACCAGTCCATTGATGCGGTGTCGCCTGTTAGCTGAAGCGTTGCACCCTGCCCCCTTGCTTGACCCGCGCTTAAGGGAATTGAATTTCGGGGATTGGGAAATGCAAGCGTGGGAAACACTGGACCGAGCCGCAATCAATGCCTGGGCTGAAAATCCCACAGGTTTTACTCCACCGCAAGGCGAATCCGTCAGCGAATTACAAACGCGGGTACATGATTTTTTGGCTGAACAATACTCGCAAAAAACCACCCATGCGGCACTGGTGACGCATGCAGGCGTAATGAAAGCAATTGTCGGGCTAGCCCACGGGCTGGCCCCTGCAGAATGGATGATGCTTAAATTCGGCTTTGGCAGCGTGATACGTGTACAGATAACCGCTGCCATGATGAACGGCCATTTATTCCGGCGCTGACCAAATCCCGCTGGTGATTTTGTCTGCCCACATCAAGGCGGTGATGGTTTTAGCATCAGTAACTTCACCATCACGTACCGCCAGCAAGGCATCTGCAACACTCATTTCGATCACTTCCAGAAACTCGCCATGGTCGCGTTCGTGGCCAACATACACCAAGCCTTCGGCCCAAAATATTTCAATTTTTTCATCAGAATAGCCAATGCAGGGATGCATCACACCCAGGTGGTGCCACACTTTGGCCTGATACCCGGTTTCTTCGCGCAGCTCGCGCCGGGCAGTATCCAGCGGATGTTCACTGGGATCAATTTTGCCAGCAGGCAGCTCGAGAAATATGCGGTGCAATGCATAACGATATTGCCGTTCAAACAATAAATGCCCATTATCCAGCAAGGCCACAATCACCACGGCACCTGGATGTTCTATCCATTCGCGCACCGTTGTACTGCCATCAGGCAAACGCACCTCATCGCGTCGCGCATGCAACAGCTTGCCGTCAAAAACAGGCTCGCTCGAAAGGGTGTGTTCAATCAGCTTGGCATCATCCATGGGGTCGAGGATGCAGCGATGAGTCTTAAGAAAAATTCGGTTAATTACCCGTGCACGGCAAGCTATAGCGAGTGCAATAAAACAGCGGTGCAAATGGCCATGATTGCATCAGGAAATAAGCCAAACGCCGCGACTGCAATACCGTTCAGTGATAGCAATATCCGAAAAGTCGGCGTGGCGATCAGCGGTGCAGTTTCCGCGGGAGCATCAAAATACATTAGCTTAATGATGCGCAGGTAATAAAAAGCCCCCACCAGCGAGAACATCACGGCAACAACCGCAATGGTGACATGACCTGCCGTAATGGCTGCCGTCAACACGGAAAATTTGGCAAAAAATCCGATAAAGAAAGGAATCCCCGCCATCGACAGCATGAAGATCAACATCATCGCAGCAAACCACGGACTACGCTGGTTGAGCCCCTTGAAGTCATCCAGCTGTTCTGCTTCATGGCCCGCACGCGAGAGCAACAGCACCATGGCAAATGACCCCAGCGACATGAGCACATAAGCCACGGTGTAATACAACGCCGAGCTATACGCGTTAATCGCAGTGAAAGGATCAATCTCATGGCCGATAACACCCGAGGTTAACCCCAGCAACATGAACCCCATGTGCGAGATAGCCGAATACGCCAGCATGCGCTTGATATTTTTCTGTGCAATGGCCGCCAGATTGCCTAGCCCGATAGAGAGCACAGCCATGATCAGCAACATTTGCTGCCACTCGGCAACCAGAGGAAATAACGCGTAAACCAATAACCGCAGCGCCATGGCGAAGGCGGCAAACTTGGGTGCCGAGCCGATCAACATGGTAACTACGGTGGGCGCACCGTGATAAACATCCGGGATCCACATATGAAATGGCACCACACCCAGCTTGAAGGCGATGCCGGCCACGATAAATACCAAGCCAAACACCAGTACCGTTTTATCAGCTTGCCCTTGATATAAAACCTGGGATATATCAGCAATATCAAGGTTACCCGTTGCACCGTAAATCATTGACATGCCATACAGCAGCAAACCGGAAGCCAAGGCGCCTAATACAAAATACTTCATCGCTGCCTCGGTTGCTCGCGCAGAATCACGGTCAATGGCAACCAGCGCGTAAAGGGCGAGTGACATGAGTTCCAGCCCAAGATAAAGCGTCAGAAGACTGGCCGCAGAAATCATCACCATCATGCCCAGCGTGGCATAGAGCACCAAGAGATAAAACTCGCCTTTATCCAAACCCCGCTCAACAAGATATTGTCTGCCATAGATCAGCACCATGACGACGGACAGATAGGTCATCAGCTTGAGGAAGTCCGCTAGCAGGTCATCCACAAATAGGTTGCTCAGGGTTAAAGTGGTCTGCCCATCGGCCGTTATCACGGTCAGGGCAGCACAGCCAAGCAGGGTGATGGTTGTCAGCGTGGAGGCCACCCAGCGCTGGGTGGCGCTAAAAAGCAGATCGGCAAACAAAATGATGAATGACATCGCCAAGAGAAATATCTCAGGCGCGACGGGGTAAAAATCAGGTATCACGAAATTATTCAGCATCAGATGTCTCGGTTTCTCGTGCGTTTATTTTGCTTGGCTGTGCGGCATGTTGCTCGGATCACAGCTTGCTGGCTGCAACATGCTTCAACAGATTATCGACAGAGGCATGCATTACCTCGGTGAATGGATAGGGATAAAGCCCCATCGCCAAAACACAAGCAGCCAGCAGCGCAAGAATTAAAAACTCGCGCAGCCCGATGTCGGATAAATCCGCCACGTGCGGGTTGGTAATTGCACCAAAAACCACGCGCTTGTACATCCACAAGGTGTATGCCGCACCCAGAATAAGGGTGACAGCAGCGGCCATGCCGACCCAAAAATTGAATTTCACCGCGCCTAAAATCACCATGAATTCCCCGACAAATCCCGACGTGGCTGGCAAGCCGGCGTTCGCCATGGAGAACAGCATGAAAAAAGCAGCAAACTTGGGCATGGTATTGACGACACCGCCGTAATCCGCAATCTGCCGCGAATGCATGCGGTCGTACATGACGCCAATACACAAGAACATGGCGGCAGAAATAAAACCATGCGAAATCATTTGTACCAGCGAGCCTTCAATGCCCAGTGGATTGAAGATAAAAAAGCCCAAGGTGACAAACCCCATGTGCGAGATGGAAGAGTACGCCACCAGCTTTTTCATGTCGGTCTGAACCAGTGCAACAAAGCCAATGTAAATAACGGCGGTGAGCGATAAAGCGATCATGAGGGGTGCAAGATAATGACTTGCATCCGGGGCAATGGGAAGCGAAAACCGGATAAAGCCATAAGCGCCGAGTTTCAAAGCAATTGCGGCTAAAACAACCGAGCCACCGGTAGGCGCCTCAACGTGGGCGTCCGGTAGCCAGGTATGCACCGGCCACATCGGTACCTTTACGGCAAAGGATACCAAGAACGCAATAAAAATCAGGATCTGCGGCGTCATTCCCAACTGCAGCTGATGCCAGTCAAGAATGTTTGCACTTCCACCTGATGTCAAAAATAGCCAGATCAGGGCCACCAGCATGAGTAAGGAGCCAAGCAGCGTGTAAAGGAAGAATTTAATCGCGGCGTAAACCCGGTTGGGGCCGCCCCACACGCCGATGATGAGGTACATCGGGATGAGTGATGCCTCAAAAAACACATAAAACAATATTCCATCCAGCGCGCTGAAAATGCCATTCATCAAACCTGACATGATCAAAAAAGCTCCCATGTACTGGGCCTGCTTCTTTTCAATCACGTCCCACCCCGCCAGCACCACCATGATGGTGATAAAGCTGTTAAGCAAAATAAACGGCATGGAAATGCCATCAACGCCCAACAGGTACTCCAAATTGAAACGTGGCACCCATCGGAGTTGCTCAACAAACTGCATGCCTGCCTGGGTTGTGTCAAACCCGGTATACAGTGGCAAAGTCACGGCAAAACCGGCCAAGGCTACAGCAAGCGCCACCCAGCGCACCAGGAAACGACGCTCTGACCCGAGCAAAAGCACGGGAATAGCGCCAAGAATGGGAACCCAGATGGCAAGACTTAAAAAATTCGCATTCATCTTACTTGTCAGACCCGGTTAAACCAATAGGTTAAAAATGCAGCAACGCCAAAAATCATCCCAAAAGCATATTGGTAGATATGCCCGGTTTGTAGCTTTCTCGCGAGGCCGGCAAACCAGCCAACGACACGTGCAGAGCCGTTCACCATGAAACCGTCAATCAGCGCCTGGTCGCCACCGCTCCATAGACCGCGACCTAATAACCGCGCGCCACCAGCAAAAACCACCTCATTGAACTTGTCAAAATAGTATTTGTTGTCCAGCAAGGTGTAGAGCGGCATGACCGCTTTTTGAACTGCCGCAGGAATATCCGGGCGCTTGAGGTAAAAGAACCACGACAGCGCCACGCCACTCATGGCGAGGAAGAATGGCAAGCTGGTCAGCCCATGCAGTGCCATCGCAAACGCACCATGAAACTCTTCAGCCAGATGCGCCATCGGTGGATGCTTTACCGCATCAACCAGGATGGCAGAACCAAACCAGTTACCAAACAACATGGGCTGAATGGTGAAGTACCCAATGACTACGGATGGAATTGCCAGCAGTATCAAAGGCAGGGTAACAACCCATGGCGACTCATGCGGCTTGCCGCCACCGTGGCCATGATCATCATGATGATGCTCGTCGTGCGGTGCTTGATCGTAGCGTTCTTTACCGTGAAAAACGAGGAAGTACATACGGAACGAATAAAACGCAGTCACAAAAATGCCTGCCACAACGGCGAAATACGCAAAGCCGGAGCCCCATAAGTGAGATACCTGTACCGCTTCGATAATCGAGTCTTTCGAGTAGAAGCCGGAAAAAAAGGGAAAACCGATCAGCGCCAGCGAGCCGAGCAGTGAGGTAATCCAGGTGATCGGCATGTATTTACGCAAGCCACCCATGTACCGGATGTCCTGATTATGGTGGCAGCCGATAATCACCGAGCCCGCGCCAAGGAATAGCAAAGCCTTGAAAAAAGCATGCGTCATCAGGTGGAACACAGCAATTGGATAAGCAGAAACACCCAGTGCAACTGTCATGTAGCCCAACTGAGAGAGGGTCGAATAGGCGACCACACGTTTGATGTCGTTCTGGATGATGCCCAGAAAGCCCATGAACAAGGCAGTGACAGCGCCTATAACCAGTACAAAGGATAGCGCGGTGTCTGACAGTTCAAACAAAGGCGACATGCGGGTGACCATGAAAATGCCTGCTGTCACCATGGTTGCCGCGTGAATCAGCGCCGAGATCGGCGTCGGGCCTTCCATCGAATCCGGCAACCAGACATGCAGTGGCACTTGTGCCGACTTACCCATCGCACCAATGAAAAGACAAATGCAAATAGCGGTTATTACGGGCCAGCCAGTAACTGTTTCGGTCAGAGCAGCTAGCTCATTGCGCTTGGCAAATACTTCGGCGTAATCAAGCGTGCCGGCATACGCCGCGATCAAGGCAATGCCAAGTAAAAACCCAAAGTCGCCAACGCGGTTCACCAAAAATGCCTTGAGATTGGCATAAATCGCGGTTGGCCTTGTGTACCAAAAACCAATCAGCAAATAGGAAACCAGGCCCACGGCCTCCCAGCCAAAAAAGAGCTGCACGAAGTTATTGCTCATCACCAGCATCAACATCGAAAATGTAAATAACGAGATATAGCTGAAAAAACGTTGGTATCCGGGATCGTCCGCCATGTAGCCTATGGTGTAAATATGCACCATCAGCGAAACAAAGTTCACCACCAGCATCATCATCACGGTGAGTGGGTCAATCAGAAAGCCGACTTGCAGCTTGAGGCCACCGGATTCAAGCCATGTGTATAACGCACCATTGAAATGATGGCCCGCTTGAACATCCTGGTAAATCAGCATCGAAGCCACCAGTGAAACAGCCACGCCCAGGATGGTGACAACATGTGCGCCAGTGCGGCCGATGAGTTTTCCAGACAGGCCGGCTAGAAGTGCGCCAGCCAATGGCGCAAGGGGAACGAGCAGATAGAGCGTTTTTATGTCCATCGCTCAACCCTTTAGTTGATCAAGATCATCGACATGAATCGAAGACAGGTTACGGAAAAGGACGACGAGAATAGCCAATCCAATGGCTGATTCAGCTGCAGCGACCACCAGGATAAAAAAAACAAACAATTGCCCCGAGAGGTCGTTCAGGTAATGTGAAAAAGCAACAAAATTGAGATTGACCGCAAGCAGCATCAGCTCGATGGCCATAAGCAGAACAATCAAATTTTTGCGATTGAGGAATATGCCAACGATGCTGATAGCAAAGAGAATCGCAGCGAGCGTGAGGTAGTGGGAAAGTGAAATCATAAGGGGGCACCGCCTTTGGAATCTGTTGCCGGGGACTCACTTTCAGACGCCATAGCAACAATCCGCAGGCGATCACTGCGTTTGACGGCTACCTGGTCTGACGGGCGCATGCCCTTGGTATCCTTACGTTGCCGCAACGTCAGCATGACGGCTGCAATAATGGCAACCAGCAAAATAACCGAGGCCAGCTCAAAGGGGTAAACATAATCAGTAAACAGAATTCTGGCCAGCGCTTTGGTATTGCTTTCACCGACTGGAAGAACGTGTGCTGGAAAGTTGCTCAGGCCGAAGTATTTGCCGGTAAGTACCGTTGCCATTTCGACCACCATGATGGCACCAATGGTTGCTCCTAGCGGCAAATGCTCCCAGAAGCCGTGGCGCAGTCTTTCGATGTTGATATCCAGCATCATGACGACAAACAAAAACAGCACCATCACGGCCCCGACATAAACCATGATCAACGCAATCGCGAGAAACTCTGCCTGCAACAGCAACCATAAGCCAGCCGCATTAAAAAAAGCGAGTACAAGAAAAAGCACCGCATGCACTGGATTTCGCGCGGTAATGACTCGTAATGCGGAGAACAGCATCACTGCCGCAAAAAGGTAAAAAAGAAAGGTGGTAAATTCCATGGCGCTAATCAATTAACGGAAACGAGCATCAATTTCGCGATCAACGGCGATCTGCTCTTCGTACCGATCGCCAACGGCCAACAACATCTGCTTGGTGTAGTGAAGGTCTCCGCGTGTTTCGCCGTGATACTCAAAAATACGCGTTTCCACGATGGCATCCACAGGGCAGGCCTCCTCACAAAAACCACAGAAAATGCACTTGACAAGATCAATGTCATAACGCGTTGTGCGACGCGAAGTATGCCCATTTCCATCATCGCGCTCGGCAGATTCGATGGTGATCGCCAGTGCAGGACAAACAGCCTCGCATAATTTGCAGCCGATGCAACGCTCTTCGCCATTCGGGTAACGACGCAACGCATGCAGTCCGCGAAAGCGCGAGCTTTGCGGTGTTTTTTCTTCGGGAAACTGTACGGTAATCTTGCGTGCAAACATATAACGGCCAGTAACAGCCATGCCTTTGAACAGCTCTTTTAAAAACAAACTGCCTATGAAATCTTTAGCACCCATGACAAGTTCCCCATTTTATTTCCAGATAGTCAATGGCGACATCATCCAGACGCCTACGACAAGAATCCATACCAGCGTCAGCGGGACAAAAACCTTCCAACCCAAGCGCATGATTTGGTCATAGCGATAGCGCGGGAAGGTAGCCCGAATCCAGAGAAAGAAAAACAGAACAGCAGATATTTTCACTGCCAACCAGAAAAACCCGTCTGGGAGAAAACCAACCGGCGACAACCAGCCGCCGAGGAAAAATACGGATACCATCGCCGCCACGAGAATCATGTTGGCATATTCGGCAAGGAAAAACATCGCGAATGACATGCCGGAATATTCCACCATGTGACCGGCAACAATTTCAGATTCGCCCTCGACCACATCAAACGGCGCACGATTCAGTTCAGCCACACCGGAAATCAAATACACCGCAAACACAGGCAGCAAGGGAAGCCAGTTCCAGGAAAGAAAGCCCATTCCTTGCGCAGCAAAGTAGCCGTGGGCCTGACCATGCACAATCGCGGAGAGGTTCAAGCTACTGGAAACCATCAGCACGCTGATTAATGCCAGTCCCATGGCGACTTCATAAGAAATCATTTGTGCTGAAGAACGCATCGCACCTAAAAATGCATACTTCGAGTTTGAAGCCCAGCCAGCAATGATGATGCCGTACACGCCGATAGAACCAATGGCCAGAAGATACAGCACGCCGGCATCGATATTGGCCAGGACCCAGCCATCAGAAAAAGGGATCACTGCCCACATCGCCAGAGCCGGTGCTATGGCCAGGACAGGGCCGACAAAATATAATTTTCTATCAGCTACTTTAGGCAGAATAACTTCTTTGAAAAAGAGCTTTAACCCGTCGGCTATCGGCTGTAACAAGCCCCAGGGACCGACGCGGTTTGGGCCAATGCGCACATGCATCCAACCAAGAATTTTGCGCTCCCAAAAAGTCAGGTAGGCCACTGAGAGCATTAACGGCACGAGGATTAGCACGATCTTTAGCAAGGTCCATAGCAAGGGAAAGACCGGGCCAAGCCATTGTTGAACAGGTGCAAGAAACGCATTCATCATGCTTTTTCCACGCTCAGCGTGGTGAACATCTGGCCGACAGCAACTGTAGTGGAATGGCCGCTGGCGATGCGCACCGTATTATCAGGCAAATTCACATCGAGTTCAGTCTGCATCATTGCCGATATGTCGTGGCTGGCAGAATTTTTTACTGTATCCGCCGTCTCACCAGCGCCGAGTTTTACTAAGTCACCACTGACAATGCCAAAGCGAGCAAGCATTACATTATTCATATGTGCCACAGGAATAGCGGCATCTTTGGTTTTTTGTAATGAGGGAGCGTAACGGGCAAGCATATCGGCAAAATGAATAGGCACGTCGGCAACGCGTTCTATCGATGTCGCAGGCATGTCAGGTATAAGGTTAACCGTGATACCTGAAATACCGTTATCAAGGCCAGAGACAAATTCCGACGATTCATCCCGAGCAAGACCCAAAGCCTCAGCTTTTATCTCCTCGCTACTGCTGAAATCGAATCCAGGAATATCAAGCAAATTCGCTAATACCCGAAGCACCTTCCAGGCCGGACGAGTTTCCGCCAAGGGTTTAACGGCAGCATAAAAACTTTGCACACGGCCTTCGCAATTGACAAAAGTCCCCGAGGTTTCAGTGAAAGGTGAAATCGGTAACAAGACATCTGCATAACCCAGCGCAGCTCTTGATTTGAACGGTGACAACACAATCACACTGGCGGCATGGCTCAGTGCCGTCAATGCCTGCATGCCATGCGCACAATCCAGTTCCGGCTCGGCACCTAACAGCACATACGCACGCCGTGGCTGAACCAGCATCGCCTCGGCAGTAAGACTGCCCGCCTGCGGCACTGCTTTGGCAACATAAGCCCCTAGGCTGTTCGCAGCTTCGCCAAGAAAACCCAGCTTTCCACCCAGAAGACTGGCGAGCTGATGTGCCAATGCATGAAGCGTTGCCGCTTGTGGATGTTGCTGTGCGAAGTTACCCAGCACAATTCCTGTGTTACGACCGCTAACAAGGCTCTGCGCAATCTGCTCGGCTTCGGCTGACACCGCCAATTCAGCGAATGTTGCATCCGTATCCAGCGTTTCAATGACGATATTCTTCTTGGCGCTCACGGACTTCACGACCTGGGCCAGCATTGAAGGCAGGTGTGAAGGCCGCACAATGGCTTGTCCGGCCAATTGAATGAGCTGATCATCCCCTGCACTATGCAGGAAAGTGATTTGCGCCCCACGTTTGGCCGACTGACGTAAGCGTTGCGCGATGAGCGGATGATCTTTGCGCAGGAAAGACCCAACCACCAGCACACGGTCAAGCTGAGACAGCTCGGCAATCTTCATGCCGAGCCATGGCATGCCATGGCGCTTGCCATCGGCAGAAAAATCGCTGTGGCGCAAGCGCGTGTCGATATTTTCACAGCCCAAACCACGCAGCAGTTTTTGCCCAAGATATAACTCTTCAAGCGTTGCATGTGGGCTTAACAATCCACCAATGGCTGCGCCGCCGTCCGTTTTAACAACATCACGCAGCATATGCGCCACATAATCGAGCGCGACAGACCAATCGACTTCATGCCACACACCGTCTTGCTTGACCATCGGACGGGTCAATCGCTCTGGGGAGTTCAACGCCTCATAGGAATAGCGATCTTTATCCGAAAGCCAGCACTCGTTGATGTCTTCGTTCTCACGCGGCAAAACACGCATGACGCGATCATTTTTGGTTTGCACAATCAGATTACTGCCGAGACTGTCGTGCGGGCTGATCGACTTGCGCCGTGACAGCTCCCAGGTGCGCGCTGAAAAACGGAACGGTTTAGACGTTAATGCGCCAACCGGGCACAAGTCGATAATATTGCCGGAGAGTTCGGAATCCACCGTCTGTTCAACAAACGGCATAACTTCTGCATGCTCACCCCGGAAGGCTTGCCCCAGTTCCATCACACCCGCAATTTCCTGCGTGAAGCGGATGCAGCGCGTGCAATTGATGCACCGAGTCATGTCCGTTGCCACTAGCGGGCCGAGATCTTTATCGGCCACAACGCGCTTCTCTTCTTGATAATTAGATGCCGAGTCACCATAACCGACTGCCAGATCCTGCAACTGGCATTCGCCACCCTGGTCGCAAATGGGGCAATCCAGCGGATGATTAATCAACAAGAATTCCATCACCCCCTTCTGCGCCGAGACTGCCAGCTCAGAATGGGTGAACACTTTCATGCCGGACGTGATCGGTGTTGCGCATGCAGGCAAAGGCTTCGGTGCTTTTTCCACCTGCACCAAACACATGCGGCAGTTAGCCGCAATCGACAGCTTCTTGTGATAACAAAAATGGGGGATATAGGTTCCCGCTTGATGCGCGGCATCCATGATGGTACTGCCGGGTTCTACCTGCAGCGCTTTGCCATTGATTTCAATATCAATCACAGTCCACCCTCCGCACGGAAAAAACCGCTACCGGCAGACTGCACCGCAGGATCAACCAGACATTTGCCATGTTCAATGTGATATTCAAACTCACTTTGAAAATGTTTAATAAAACTACGTACCGGCAAGGATGCTGCATCACCCAGCGCACAAATGGTACGGCCCATGATGTTATCCGTCACACGATTCAGCAAATCAAGGTCCTCCACCCGCCCTCGCCCATGTTCAATGCGATGCACCACCCGATACAGCCAGCCAGTGCCTTCGCGGCATGGTGTGCACTGGCCGCAGGATTCTTCAAAGTAAAAATAGGATAGCCGCTCCAGCGCTTTCACCATGCAGGTCGTCTCATCCATCACGATCACCGCGCCTGAACCCAGCATGGAGCCAGCCTTGGAGATGCCGTCGTAGTCCATGGTGGTATCCATCATAACGTCGGCTGGCAACACGGGTGCAGAAGACCCACCGGGAATGACCGCCTTGAGCTTGCGTCCGCCACGCATACCGCCTGCCATTTCGAGCAGTTTGGCAAATGGCGTGCCTAGCGGAACTTCGTAATTGCCGGGGCGATTCACATGACCCGAAACAGAAAACAGCTTGGTGCCACCATTATTCGGCTTGCCCATCGCCAGAAAAGCATCACCGCCCATGTTGAGTATGAATGGAATCGCCGCAAAGGTTTCGGTGTTATTGATGGTTGTCGGCTTGCCATACAAACCATAGCTCGCAGGAAATGGCGGCTTGAAGCGCGGCTGCCCCTTCTTGCCCTCGAGTGAATCGAGCAATGCCGTTTCCTCGCCACAGATGTAGGCACCATAACCGTGATGCGCAAAAAGCTCGAAACCGAATTCGGAACCACAAACGTTTTGCCCCAGATAACCGGCAGCACGCGCTTCATCGAGGGCTTCTTCAAAGCGCTCGTAGATCGAAAAAATCTCGCCGTGGATATAGTTGTAGCCCCGGCTGGCACCCATGGCATAGCCGGCAATGATCATGCCTTCAATGACTGCATGCGGATCAAACCGCAGCAGGTCACGATCCTTGAATGTTCCCGGCTCACCTTCGTCAGAATTGCACACAACATATTTATCGCCGGGGAATGAGCGCGGCATGAAGCTCCACTTGAGCCCAGTTGGAAACCCGGCCCCACCGCGTCCACGCAACAGGGATTTCTTGATTTCAGCGATCAAATCATCCTGCGAAACCTTACCCACCAGAATGCGTTTGAGCTGAGCATAGCCACCACGTGCTTCGTAGTCTTTAAGGCTCCAGCCAGCATCTCCCTTGGCCCAGCCGGTAGATAACAGAGGATTGAGTGCATCAATCAGAGCCATGTTATTTGCACTCCGCCAATAGTGAATCAATCTGCTCAGGCAACATAAAACTACACATACGCTTGTTATTCACCAGCATGACGGGCGCATCACCGCAAGCACCCATGCACTCGCCTTCTTTCAGCGTGAAGCGACCATCGGCTGTTGTCTGATTAAAGTCGATACCCAATTTTTCTTTCAGGTAATCAGCGGCATGAGCGCCGCCTGACAAGGCGCAGGGTAGATTGGTACATACCGTCAACTTGTATTGCCCTACTGGTTCCAGGTTATACATGGTGTAGAAACTTGCCACTTCATAAGCCGCAATGGATGGCATGCCCAAATAATTGGCAACGAATTCGATAGTTTCGCGCGCAAGCCATGACTTTTCATCCTGCGCAATAGCCAACGCCGCCATCACCGCAGACTGCTTTTTATCCACAGGATACTTCGCAATTTCGCGATTAATTTTTTGCAAGGATTCAGGACTCAGCATACCCATTCCATTCGTCATTTATTGCGCTTATCGATCCGTATCGCCCAGCACCAGATCAATGGTGCCGATGATTGCAGTCACATCAGCAATCATGTGGCCAGAAACCATTTCATTCACTGCCGCAAGATGTGGGAAACCCGGCGAGCGCAGTTTCAAACGGTAAGGCTTATTGGCGCCATCGGACACCGCCCAAACGCCAAACTCACCTTTAGGATGTTCAATGGCCGCATAAACCTCACCTGACGGAACATGCATACCTTCGGTGAATAGCTTGAAATGATGAATCAGCTCTTCCATGTTGGCCTTCATGCGCTCACGCGAAGGAGGTGCGACTTTGTGGTTATCGACAATCACAGGACCAGGGTTTGCTCGCAACCATGCAATGCACTGCTGCACGATACGATTGGACTGGCGCATTTCTTCCATGCGCACCAGATAGCGGTCGTAGCAATCGCCATTAACACCAACGGGAATGTCAAAGGTCATGCGGTCGTAAACTTCATAGGGCTGCTTTTTGCGTAAATCCCATTCAACCCCGGATCCACGTAGCATCGGCCCTGTACAGCCAAGCTGCAAAGCACGCTCAGGGCTCAGTACCCCAACACCGACAGTCCGCTGCTTCCATATCCGGTTATCCGTGAGTAATGATTCATACTCATCAAGATAGCCAGGAAAGCGCTGTGTGAAATCGTCCAGAAAATCCAGCAGGGAACCTTGCCGTGCCTCATTGAGTTGCCGCACATCCTCAGCCGACTTGAAGCGATTCGCTTCATATTGCGGCATACGATCGGGCAAATCACGATACACGCCGCCTGGGCGATAATAGGCTGCATGCATTCGCGCTCCTGAAATCGCCTCATACACATCCAGCAGATCTTCCCGCTCGCGGAAGGTGTACAGCACCATGGCCATCGCGCCAATATCAAGGGCATGTGTACCAATGTTGAGCAAATGATTCAGAATGCGCGTGACTTCATCCATCATCACGCGAATGTATTGCGCACGTAGCGGCACTTCCAGGCCAATCAAACGTTCAATAGCCATGCAATACGCATGCTCATTGCACATCATCGAGACGTAATCAAGCCGATCCATATACGGCACAGACTGAATCCACGTTCGCGTTTCAGCCAATTTTTCCGTAGCACGATGCAACAAGCCAATATGCGGGTCAGCACGCACCACCACCTCACCATCGAGCTCAAGCACCAGTCGTAACACGCCATGAGCCGCAGGGTGCTGCGGGCCAAAGTTGATGGTGTAATTTTTTATTTCAGCCACGTTCACCGCCTTTTGCATACAGATCTTCGCGCACAATACGTGGCGTGACTTCGCGTGGTTCTATCGTGACAGGCTGGTAAATCACGCGTTTTTGTTCTGCGTCATAGCGCATTTCGACATGACCGAACACCGGAAAGTCTTTACGGAACGGATGCCCCACAAAGCCATAGTCAGTCAGGATGCGTCGTAAATCTGTATGCCCTGCAAAGAGTATTCCATATAGATCAAATGCCTCGCGCTCGTACCAGTTGGCGCAATTCCACACGTCAGTGACCGAATCCACGAGTGGAAAATTATCATCAGGCGCAAACACCCTCACACGCAAGCGCCAGTTGTGCGTCAATGATAGCAAGTGGCAAGTGACGGCAAACCGGCGATCTTCACGTCCGGCAAACTCAGAATAGTCGATACCGCTCAAATCAACCAATTGCTCAAAACGAAGCGCAGGGTTATCGTGCAGCTGCATCATGACTGCGTGATAGTTTTCAGCAGAAATCTCAATGGTTAACTCATTAAATGCACACCCCGGCCCAGTGATACGATCACCCAGCAGGCCTTTGAGCAGCAGTTGAAGACGTTCCAGTTTCTGGTTCATGGCGCAGTTATTTCCGCAGTTGTTCGCGCAGTTGTTCGATTTCAGCGCGCAATCGTATTAGTGCGCTTGATTTTGTTCTGTAACTGGATGATGCCGTACAGCAAGGCTTCTGCTGTGGGAGGACACCCCGGTACATAAATATCAACCGGCACAATGCGATCACAGCCACGCACGACTGAATAGGAGTAATGGTAATAGCCGCCGCCATTGGCGCAGGAGCCCATGGAAATCACCCAGCGTGGCTCTGCCATTTGGTCATACACCTTGCGCAAGGCAGGTGCCATTTTGTTGGTGAGCGTTCCTGCCACGATCATGACATCAGACTGGCGGGGGCTGGGGCGAAATACAATGCCAAAGCGATCCAGGTCGTAGCGCGAGCAACCAGCATGAATCATCTCAACTGCGCAGCAGGCCAAGCCAAAACTCATCGGCCACATTGAGCCAGTGCGCGCCCAGTTGATTAGTTTATCCAGCGAGGTGGTAACAAAACCCTCTTGGAGAACACCTTCAATACTCATGACTGCGATTTACTCCCAATCCAGTGCGCCCTTGGCCCACGCATAAACGTAGCCAATGACGAGAATGCCAATAAAGACAAACATCTCAATAAATCCGAACAGCCTGACTGACTCGGTATGCACAATTTCTTTGAAAATGGATGCCCACGGAAACATAAAAGCGATTTCCAGATCAAACAGAATGAAGAGAATTGCGATCAGATAGTAACGGACATCGAACTTCATCCGCGCATCTTCAAATGGTTCGAAGCCACATTCAAAAGGTGAGAGCTTCTCGCTATCAGGATGATTTGGCGCCACCAACCAACCAAGAAAAATCGGTGCACAACCGAAAGCAAGACCCACCAGAATGAAGACTAGAACAGGAAAATAGTTTTCAAGCATATTAGGATGAGATGATGACTCTCAGTTTCACTCAGTTTCTCATTAACCAACCCGAAGAATAACCAGAAATGGGTATTCCATTACTTAAACATGGTGCCGACGGCGAGACTCGAACTCGCACAGCTTTCGCCACTACCCCCTCAAGATAGCGTGTCTACCAATTTCACCACGTCGGCGCTGTACTTCAAAAACTGACTGAAATTATATCGCAACACGTTTGCTGCCTAATGCATTGCAGCAAAAAATGTTGCGGTGTAAATGAGGCAAAATTATCGTGGGATGTTTTTCACTTTGGAATCAGGTGCAACAGGCGCTTGCGCTGGCGAAGCCGCGGGCACCGGGACTACAGATAACGGCAATGCAGGCGCCGTTTTTGGTACTGCAGCGTCCATCACGCTACGAGAAACCTCGGTACGGGATGTTGCAAGATAAGCCAAACCCAGGCTCGTACAAAAGAAGATTGCTGCAAGGACGCCCGTTGCTCGGGACATAAAGTTAGCTGAACCCGTTGCACCAAAAAGACTTCCTGATGCGCCACCACCGAAAGCGGCGCCCATATCAGCACCTTTTCCGTGCTGCAGGAGTACCAGTCCAATGATGCCCAGACCTGCCAGAACATGTATGGTTAAAATAATCGTATGCATTAAACTCATATCAACTCCAAAAAAAACATCAGGCTGCGGCGCAAATCGCCAAAAAGTCCACAGCAACAAGTGAAGCACCACCAATCAGCCCGCCATCAATATCTGGCCGAGAAAAAATGTCTGCCGCATTACTGGGCTTGACACTACCACCATAAAGAATCTGCAGGCGATTACCCAAGTCAGCACTTTCACGCGCCAAGCGACCACGAATAGCCGCGTGCACTTCCTGCGCTTGCGCTGGTGTCGCCGTTTTCCCTGTGCCAATGGCCCACACCGGCTCATACGCCACCACGGCGCGCGCAAAGGCTGCACTACCATTGACTGCTAGCACCGCATCCAACTGCCGGGTGATGACATCATGCGTGACACCGGCTTCGCGCTCAACGAGAGTTTCACCAACACACAGGATAGGAATCAATCCGGCCCGTTGTGCCGCAGCAAACTTGGCGGCAGCAATGGCATCGGTTTCCGCAAAGAAAGAACGCCGCTCCGAATGCCCTACCAACACATAGCGACAGCCAAAATCAGCCAGCATGCTGCCACTCACCTCGCCGGTCCATGCGCCTTGATCGTGCTCGGAAACATCCTGCGCACCCCACGTCACCGAACTGCCTTCTAGCGATAATCGTGCTTGAGCTAAATATGGATACGGCAAACATAGCGCAGCCTCAATTGCCACCCCTGCGGACTTCGCGGTTTGCGTGGAAATACCAGAGCGGATAGCGTCCAGCAAACCAGGGTTGGTAGCCAAACGACCGTGCATTTTCCAGTTACCGACAACCAGTTTGTTCCGCATGAAAGAAAAGAGTTAAAAAGACGCGCAGCGTTAAGCGGGTGATTATAAAGCCAGCATCACGATAATGCCAGACAAGGAAGCGTGGTGAGCTAAAAAGTCGGCACTGGTGATACGGCGCGCTTATTGCCTATTGAATATTCTGCACCGTCATGCAATTGACACATTGGTTTGATATTGTTCGAATTATGAAAACTTCCGATGTCATCAAGACACTTACCGCTCTTGCACAAGAATCGCGACTCGCCACCTTCAGGTTGCTGGTACAGAATGGACAGCAAGGCCTAAGAGCAGGCAAAATCACCGAGCTACTCAATATTATGCCAACAACCTTATCGTTCCATCTCAAGGAACTGAGCAATGCTAGCTTGGTAAACTCCCGTCAAGAGGGGCGGTTCGTGATCTACATGGCGAATTTCAAGCGGATGAACGAGTTGCTGGAGTTCCTGACTGCCAATTGCTGCACTGGAAATTCGTGCATGAGCGCCATGGAGTGCGTAGCAACCGGAACTGAAAACCCGACTAAGACAGCATGAAAGTCAATATCTGGCAAGAAGTTATTGGCAGACATGCCGGTATGGATCAAAACTGGCGAAAAACCGTCAAGTCGGCAGGCTGGATGTTTCACGCTGGCGTTTTTCTGGAGCATGGGAAAAATTAAGACTTTTCCAAGAATGGATTCATCATGAATAAGCATCGTGTTTTCAATATATTATTTCTCTGCACACACAACTCGGCGCGCAGCATTATGGGCGCTGCAATCGGCAAGACGAAATGGTCTTAGGTCGGCGACTCACGGCGGAGGCACTGGGCACAGCGCTGCTCCTCGCGGTTGTGATTGGCTCCGGCATTATGGGCGAGAGACTCGCTGGCGGAAATGTCGCGATTGCGCTGCTCGCCAACTCGATCGCCACGGGCGCTGCACTGTATGCACTGATTTTGGTATTCGCCCCCGTGTCGGGAGCACATTTCAATCCCGCAGTCACTCTGGTTGTTGCGTTAAATAGGAAAATACACTGGAGCGATGCAATAGCGTATGCCGGTGCCCAAGTCGCAGGCGCTTTTGCAGGCGTTGCCGCTGCTCATGCGATGTTCGGCGAGCCGCTGTTCTTCGCATCACAGCATCAGCATACCGGAGCGGCTCAATGGTGGGCAGAGGGTGTGGCAACGTTTGGCTTGCTGATCGTCATTCTCGGCAGCATGCGGCAAAGCCTTCCTGCCGTTGCGGCTGCCGTCGGCGCCTATATTACATCCGCATACTGGTTTACCGCTTCAACCTCTTTCGCAAATCCGGCGGTAACTCTGGCGCGCGCGGCGAGCAATACTTTCGCAGGAATCCGTCTAGTCGATACACCAGCTTTCGTACTGGCGCAACTTGCGGGGGCACTCGTGGCAGCAGGAATTATGCGGTGGCTGGTTTCACAAAAATAGTCGCGTACTACTTGACTTAAGCGCCATACATGGGCGAAATGTCTTGCTGACTTTCAAATATTATCCAAACCGCCCTGTAATGTAGTCTTCAGTCTGTTTCTTCTGCGGTTTGATGAATATCTGATCAGTCACGCCAAACTCTATCAGCTCGCCTAGGTACATGTAGGCCGTATAGTCGGACATGCGCGCGGCCTGTTGCATATTGTGAGTAACGATGACGATAGTGAACTCCTCCTTGAGTTCTGACACCAGTTCCTCGATACGCATCGTCGAGATCGGATCAAGTGCCGAAGTGGGCTCGTCGAGTAGCAACACCTCTGGCTTCACAGCGATGCCACGCGCGATGCACAGGCGCTGTTGCTGGCCACCTGAGAGACTCATGCCACTCTTATTGAGGACATCTTTCACCTCGCCCCACAATGCTGCCTTCTTCAGTGCCCATTCGACACGTTCGTCCATCTCTGAACGTGATAACCGTTCCTGCAGATTAACGCCGAAGGCGATATTTTCGTAGATTGACATTGGAAACGGCGTGGGTTTCTGGAACACCATGCCGACCCGTGCACGCAGGTGGTTAATATCGACACTCTTATCGAGAATGTCCATGCCATCCAAGCGTAACTCACCCTCGGCGCGCTGATCAGGATAAAGATCGTACATGCGGTTCATGGTGCGTAGCAGAGTCGACTTGCCGCAACCTGATGGCCCAATGAACGCCGTGACCTGGGTACGGTAAATATCAAGATTGATATTCTTCAGGGCATGATATTTTCCATAATAAAAATTGAAGTTTCTTAACGTGATCTGCGTTGTCAAGGTAGCAGCCGGAATGTCATTCTTCATGGTTTCGTTCATGCTCAGGTCACCATTCATTAAATTAACCAGATATTAGTTTTTGTGTTTCTGGCGAAAAAAGACGCGTGCCAAAATATTAAGGATCAATACACCAAGTGTGATCAAGAAAACGCCGGCCCATGCTATTCGTTGCCAGTCGGCAAAGGGGCTCATGGCAAACTTGAAGATTGTCACCGGCAGAGTGGCCATCGGTTTATTGAGGTCGAGTGTCCAAAACTGGTTTGACAACGCAGTAAACAAAAGCGGCGCCGTTTCACCTGCAATCCTTGCCACGGCCAGCAGAATACCCGTCACAATGCCTGCGACGGAGGCGCGCAGCGTGACCTTGGTGATCACCTTCCATTTTGGAGTGCCCAATGCAAACACCGCTTCGCGTAAGCTGTTGGGTACCAGCACCAGCATATTTTCTGTGGTACGAATAACCACTGGGATGACGAGAAGTGCCAGTGCAAAAACGCCCGCTAGTGCGGAAAAATGACCAACCTTCGCCACATACACAGAATATACGAACAGGCCAATGACAATAGACGGCGCAGATAGCAGAATGTCATTGATGAACAGTGTGCTGCGGCCAAGCCAAGTGTGTCCGCCATATTCCGCCAGATAAATGCCGGCGAGCACACCAAAAGGAGTGCCAATCAGGGTTGCCAGCCCGACCTGGATTAGACTACCGGTGATAGCGTTCAAAAGTCCGCCTTCGCTGCCCGGTGGCGGCGTCATCTTGGTAAAAAGATCCACGCCCAACGCGCTCACACCCAACTCAAAGACGCTGAACAATATCCAGAACAGCCAGAATAAGCCGAAAGCGACTGCCATCATCGACATGAACAGCGCGAAAAAGTTAAACAGTTTGCGTTGACGTCTGATATCCATCATCGCTCTAGGTCCTTTGACCCTGCTGTTTGTTGAGCCTCATAAGCAGTAGCTTGGAAAACACCAGTACGACGAAGGTAATCAGAAACAGGATCAGACCCAGCTCGATCAACGCGGCAGAATGAATCGGTGATACTGCTTCAGTGAACTCATTGGCCAAGGCCGATGCAATCGAATTGCCCGCAGCGTAAAGCGATGAGGTATCGAGTTGATCTGAATTACCAATAACGAAAGTCACTGCCATAGTCTCGCCCAAAGCACGACCCAAGCCAAGCATGATGCCGCCGATGACTCCCACCTTGGTATAAGGTAGCACGACATTCCAGACGACCTCCCAAGTGGTGGCGCCAACCGCGTAGGCCGATTCCTTAAGAATTCCCGGCGTCACCTCAAATACGTCACGCATCACCGAGGCAATGAAAGGGATGATCATGATTGAAAGAATTACACCCGCACTCAAGAGACCAATACCGATAGATACCCCTTGAAATAGACGTCCGATAAAAGGAATATGGCCAACCGTGTTGGTGAGGAATGGCTGAATGTAGTTACCAAAAATAGGGGCGAAAACCAAGAGCCCCCACATACCATAGACGATGCTGGGGATACCCGCCAGCAATTCGATAGCTACGCCGAGCGGGCGGCGTAGCCATACCGGCGACAACTCGGTGAGAAACAACGCAATGCCGAAACTCACCGGTACCGCAATAATTAAAGCGATCAGCGAAGTCACCAGAGTGCCATAAATATGCACCAAAGCGCCAAACTCGTCCATCGGTGGATTCCACTCGCTGCGCCAGAGAAAAGACAGGCCAAACTTGTGGATCGATGGCATTGCACCGTTGACCAGCGAGACAATAATGCTGATTAGTATCAAGAATGTGAGTATCGCAAACAAACGTGTCACGTTGAAGAAAATCAGTTCACCCAGACTCGAACTCCGCTTAGACTTTGTGTTATCGGCCATGATTCGTTATTAAATGACTAGCAAACTCGAAAACAAACCCGTACTGATTGAAGACAATCAGTACGGGCACTGGCAGCTTACTTTACTTATAGACAGGCTTGCTAGAAGTATCCTTGATTGTCTTCCAGCTGGAGCGAATCATTTTTGTCAGGCTCTCAGGCAGTGCAACATAGTCAAGATCGCGGGCCATCTCGCCACCATTCTTATACGCCCAATCGAAAAACTTCAGTACTTCGGCAGCCTGCATCGGCTTGTCCTGAACCTTGTGCATCAGGATGAAAGTCGCACCGGTGATCGGCCAAGCATCCTTGCCCGGCTCATTGGTGAGGATTTCGTAGTAGGCAGCCTTGGTCCAGTCGGCGTTAGCGGCAGCAGCCTTGAAGGTTGCGTCGTCAGGCATCGGATAATTACCCTCGGCATTTTGCAGCAGCGTATAGGTCATGTTGTTCTGCTTGGAATAAGCATACTCGACGTAACCGATTGCACCGGGGATACGCTGGACGAAAGCCGCAACTCCTTCGTTGCCTTTGCCACCCAAGCCCAGCGGCCATTGCACCGCAGTACCCTCGCCGACTTTTTGTTTCCACTCAGGGCTAACCTTGGATAAGTAGTTGGTGAAAATGAAAGTCGTGCCCGAACCATCGGCGCGACGCACCACAGCGATCGCCTGATCAGGCAGAGAGAGCTTCGGATTCAGGGCAACTATCGCCTTGTCGTTCCACTTAGTAATATTGCCCAAGTAGATATCAGCCAGCACAGCGGGCGTCAGGCGCATCTCGCCCGGCTTGACACCGGCGATATTAACCACCAGCACTTCGCCACCAATCACTGCAGGGAACTGCATCAGGCCATCCTTGTCCAGCACATCCGGCTTGAGCGGCATATCGGAAGCACCAAAATCCACGGTCTTGGCGTTAATTTGCTTGATACCACCACCGGAGCCAATCGACTGGTAGTTGATCTTGTTGCCAGTAGCCTTATGGTAAGCCTCGGCCCATTTGCCATAAATCGGCGCCGGAAAGGTAGCACCAGCGCCGGTGATCTCGGCAGCCTGCACTTGAGTGAAGCTGATGGCGCAGGCAACTGCCGCAACCGGTATCACGAAACGCTTAATTTGCTTGGATATCATAGTGACCTCAGTAGGGTTTAAGGAATAGACAGTCTAAGCAGCCAATGTGACAGCAGCATGACATAAAACCCGCCTTGAAAATGTCTGACTATTCTATCGCGCAATGACTTTGGTGATGACTTCGTTATGTTATTAACGAAGCATTAGCAATGACTTGATAAAGTAATCAAACGCATCTGAATCTGTTTAGTACCACATGTTTTTACTGACTGATTGGGCCAAGGTCACCGATCTGACTCCACTTGGTCATGACAAAACCTTTCGAAGCCACCCTCCATGCCGAAAATTACCCCATCCCTCAGCTATTTTGACGGTATTTTTTATATGAAACTCCTGACATTTAATTTTTTCGCAACACAAAAGCAATCAGCCGGTAACACGGGGTTTTCAGAATGCACCTGAATTCAAACCCGTGGAGAAACCGATGAGCACAGAAACCCAAGCTATCCAATCAACTGATATGCGCGCCGATTTGCGTAACGAAGTCCGCCATGAAGCACGCACCCGTCCCAACCTGCGCATCAGTCTGGCGCAAAACGAAAATGAAGTCCGCGAAGCCCAACGCCTGCGCTACAAGATATTTGGCGAAGAAATGGGTGCCCGCCTCTCCACACGCATCCCGGGGCACGATACGGACCTGTTTGACCCCTACTGCGAGCATCTGCTGGTACGCGACGAGAATACCGGAAAAATAGTCGGCACTTACCGCATTCTCTCGCCCGAAGCGGCCAAGCGCGTCGGCAGCTATTACTCGGAAGGCGAGTTTTCGCTCACCCGCTTGCAACATCTGCGCCCGCGCATGGTGGAAATCGGTCGCTCCTGCATCCATGTTGATTACCGTAGCGGTGCCGTGATTGCTCTGCTCTGGTCGGGCTTGGGCGAATATATGGTCACTCGTGGCTATTCATATCTGATTGGCTGCGCTTCGATCAGCATGGCCGATGGCGGCCACAATGCGGCCAATCTCTATCAGCAATTGACTGAAGCGCAGCAGGCGCCGCTCGAATACCGCGTTTTTCCGCGCCACCCCCTGCCTTTTGAGCATCTGGCCAATGGCCAACCCGCCCTGGTGCCTCCGCTGCTCAAGGGCTACTTGCGTGCCGGTGGCCGCGTGTGCGGTGAACCGGCCTGGGACCCGGACTTCAACACTGCCGATTTATTGTTGATGCTGCCCATGGAACGTCTGAGCGAACGTTATCAACGTCACTTCATTACCAAGTAACTTGACATAACCAACCCCATGCATGTCCTCATGCTCAGCGATGTCTATTTCCCGCGCATCACCGGTGTCTCGACTTCCATGCAGACATTTCGCCATGAACTCGGCGCGCATGGTGTTCAAATCACCGTCGCTGCGCCGGAATATCCCGGTCACACTGAAATAGATGGCGTTATGCGCATCGCCTCCCGGCAGGTACCGCTCGACCCTGAAGACCGTTTAATGACACGTGCCGGAATTAATGCCTTTTTTCGCCGTATCGCCAGTGCCAGCGCTCTACATCCCCTCGGGAACTTTTCGCTGATTCACGTGCAAACGCCATTCGCTGCGCACTACGCGGGCATCAAGCTGGCGCGGCAGCAGGGCGTGCCGGTGATTGCCACCTACCACACGTATTTCGAGGAATACCTGTGCCACTATCTGCCCATCGTGCCGCGCCGTGCCTTGCGCGGACTGGCTCGCCGCACAGCTCGCGGCCAGTGCAATGCGCTCGATGCCATTGTTGTTCCCTCGCAACCGATAGCCGAGACCTTGCGCAATTACGGCGTTACCACGCCGCTGCATGTCATTCCCACAGGGCTACCTGAAAGCCAGTTCATACGCGGCGACGGCCAGCGTTTTCGCGCCGCTCACAGCATCGGTGCCGAGCGGAAAATAGCTCTTTTTGTCGGCCGCGCCGCCTTTGAAAAAAATATCGGTTTTTTGCTTGAAGCCGCTGCTTACGCGAAGCAGCAGCAGCCGGACTTGCTGCTGGTCATCGCGGGCGAAGGCCCGGCGCTGGAAAATCTGCAACGCAAAGCCAAGCAGTTAAGCCTCCACAATCATGTTCGCTTCGTTGGCTATCTGCCGCGCGAATCCGGCTTGCGTGATTGCTACGCGGCCGCCGACATCTTCACCTTCGCCTCGCGCACTGAAACACAAGGGCTGGTGCTGCTCGAAGCCATGGCCATCGGTCTGCCGGTACTCGCGCTCCCGGCTCTCGGTGCCGCCGAAATCATCGCGCCGCAACGTGGCGCAGTCGCTGCCATCGATGCGCCAACTGCCTTCGCCAAGCAGCTAATCACACTGCTTGATCAACCCGAGCGTCTCGCCACGCTGAGCCGCGAAGGCATCGCCTTTGCCCGTGAATGGGACGCTGCAACCCAGGCAAAACGCCTGGCTAACTTGTATCATGAACTCGTGATCCCTTTGCATAAGTCCCGCCTCACTTATTAAATAAACTAAACCGCCACTTAATGAACTCTGAGTATCCCGTTCCAGAAGAAAGCCCCTACAAAGGCCGTACTGGCTTTCTGCGCATCTGGAATGCATTCCACTATTCGCTTGCGGGCCTCGCTGCGGCCTATCGCCATGAAGATGCATTTCGCCAGGAAGTGCACCTGGCCATCGTACTTGTCCCGCTAGCCTTGCTGTTACCTGCAGCGGGTATCGGTCGTGCGCTGATGATAGGCAGTGTGCTGCTGGTGCTAATAGTCGAGCTACTCAATTCCGCTGTCGAAGCAGCAGTTGATCGCATTTCGCTGGACAACCATCGCCTCGCCAAACGCGCCAAAGACATTGGCAGTGCGGCGGTACTGATCTCGCTGATTAACGTCATGGCCATTTGGCTGCTGGTGCTTATCGGATAACACACCGGGTAACAAAAGCGTCATCCAGATGTCATCTGCCCGCCACAGCTGGTTGGCAAACTGCGCAGCATGACGACACCACACCATATTGCATTAGTCACTGAAACCTGGCGGCCGGAAATCAATGGCGTCGCCATGACGCTGGGCCGTATGACCGATGGACTGCGGCACCTCGGACACCGTTTCACGCTGGTGCGCCCACGCCAGCATGCTAACGATCTGCCCGCTACCGAAACCAGGCTGCGCGAAGTGCTGGTAGCCGGTTGCCCTATCCCCGGCTATCGCGGCCTGCGCTTCGGACTCCCTGCCAAAGCGCGCCTGCTCAAGGCCTGGCGAGAAGATCGCCCAGATGTCATCCAGGTCGCTACCGAAGGGCCGCTAGGTGCCTCAGCCATTGCTGCCGGGCGTGAGCTCGATATCCCGGTCGTCTCCGAGTTTCACACCAATTTTCACGCCTACAGCCGCCACTATGGTTTTAGTTGGCTGGAAGGTCTCGTCGCCATGCATTTGCGCCGCTTGCATAACAAAAGCGCCGTCACGCTAGCGCCGACTTTTGCCGTGGCGCGCGAACTTACTGCCGCAGGCTATCGCACGGTGCACGTGGTATCGCGCGGTGTAGATACCGCGCTATTCACTCCGCAACGGCGCAGCAGGGAACTGCGTGCACACTGGGGCATTAGCGATGAGCAAATCGTTGTCACCTATGTTGGCCGTCTGGCAGCGGAAAAAAATCTGCTGCTGGTGACGCAAGCCTTTGCCGCCATCCGTCAGATATACCCCAGTGCGCGCCTGCTTTTTGTCGGTGATGGCCCGATGCGCACGCACCTTCAACGCAGCGACGCCACGTATCTTTTTGCTGGCATGCGGCGCGACGATGATCTCGCGGCACATTACGCCTCCGCCGACCTGTTCCTTTTTCCCAGCCTGACCGAAACCTTTGGCAATGTCACGCTCGAAGCGCTGGCCAGCGGCTTGGGTGTGGTCGCCTACGATTGCGCAGCGGCCAGCGAGTTGATACGCGATGGCGACAATGGCCGCATTGTGCCCAGCAACCACAGTGACGCCTTCATCGCTGCCGCGCTTGAACTGGCATGCAATCCGGCAATGCTCACCACCTTGCGCGAACGCGCCCACGCCAGCGTGCGCCATCTCGACTGGGGACACATCAGCAACCAGCTGGTCGACATCCTGCATGCCATCGTCAAATCGCACCAACGGCAACAACACGCCGATTTGATTTTTCGTTTTGCTCCCGACTGACATGATAAAAGTCCGCACCATTTTTCTGTCCGACATCCACCTCGGCACACGCGGCTGCCAGGCCGAACGACTGATCGATTTTTTGCGCAACCATGAAGCAGAACAACTATTTCTCGTCGGCGACATCATCGATTTTTGGGCCATGAAACGCAGTATCCACTGGACACCAGCGCAAAATACCGTGGTGCAGAAAATTTTGCGCCGCGCGCGACATGGCGAGCATGTCACGCTGATCCCCGGCAATCACGACGAGGCCCTGCGTGAATATCACAACATTGCCTTCGGCGATATTCTGGTCGCCAACGAGCATATCCATATCGCTGCCGATGGTCGCCGTTATCTGGTGATCCATGGCGACGAATTCGATCAAGTCACCCGCCATCACCGCTGGCTGGCCGTACTTGGCGACGTTGGCTACAACCTGCTGATACGTGCGAATGTGTGGGTTGCCTGGCTACGGCGTACCTTCGGCATTGCCGACTACTGGTCGCTCGCCGGCTACGCCAAGCGCCGAGTCAAACGCGCGGTTTCCTTCATTTTCGATTTTGAAGATGCCGTCATGCATGCCGTGCGCGACCGTGGTCTGGACGGCGTGATCTGCGGCCACATCCACAGCGCCGCCATCAAGGATGTCGGTGGCATGACCTACATCAACTGCGGCGACTGGGTCGATAGCTGCACCGCCATTGTCGAACACATGAACGGCCGCATGGAGTTGCTGCATAGCTGGCAATCCGCCACGACCGCTGCAGCAAATGACGAGAGCACACAAGACCTCGCTACACAGCTCTTACGGTAAGACCAAGCTCAAGCCGATCAATCAAACATCACACGCGGGTAATTTAATGGATATCCCGAATGTGGGATAGACAATGGATGGATCAGTCGCAGTCTGCCAGCCAAGGTACAGAGATAGCATTTATAGATATTGAAGTGCTGCTTCTTCATATCTGGAATGCAGCCATAGCTCCAATAACACACCCGGCCACAGCAACACCGATTGCAGTCCATTGCATCCAGACACGATGTGATAACAGGGTGATCGCGGCCAGAGAGATGGCCACTTGCAGAGCAGTCATGGCTTGCGCCCAGCGATGATGTACGTGCAATGACTGTTCACTTTGGCTGTCCGCTTCTTTTGACTGGGTTTCCAGTGCCTCGGCCTTTTCCTTGAGTTCAGCTTTTTCTTTTGTATAACGCGCGATATCAGCCTTGTAGCGTTCGTTCACAGTGCCATTGGTCAGCAAGAGCGCTAATTCGGCCAAACTCTGCTTTGCGCTTTTCGACTGATAATAATTCCACTGATCGGAAGCTTCGGTCTTTCTGATCGCTGCCTGATTCTTGTATATCAGTGCATCGTTTTGCGTCCGCCCCGCTTCATAGCTAAACAGTGCGCCTATCGTAGCCAGAACAGCCGTCAAGGCAGCAACACGTGAAGCAAATAGATCGCCACCCCCATGGGCAGCGTGCTCAATGGCATGGTCATGTGGCCCGTGTACGTGAAAATCATCTTCAGACATTTTTCAAGACTCCCTGAAAGGTAGAACAAAAAGATCCATTAGCTTGGGTGCTTTCACTCGCAGGCGCCAAGAGTATTCATCTTGTGCCTCTGCCAAAGTTGATACGCCAGATAACTAACAAGAAAAGCATTCGCCGCGAGGACAACTCCACTAATTACTGAAGGCCGCTGGACAAGATGCTCCATTTCAACGGGTATGTAGAACGCACCCGATAGCGCAGCGACCCACTCGCCCCATACCCGTTCGTTCCATAGACCATAAGCCTCCACCATCCGCAACGCAATATAGCCAATGGCAATGACCACCAACAAGCGGACATTGGCGCCGGGGAGAAGATCGGCATAGTGCAACAGGACAGAAGGATAGTGCGCACCAGGGTTTAAGCCAAAGTGTCCGATCAATGTGATTGCAATGCGTCGAACATCGTGATGCATCAAGTCAATCACGCCGATAACAACAGCCAGTGCGGCGGTCCCCTTGATGGCCTCATAGATTGCAATTACACGCAAAGTACGATGCTGTACAGTGAGAAGCATTGTAGCAGCAACCTTGGGTGGGTGTGCATTGGTCATCGGTAATTACTCGGCGCGTGCCGCAAAGAAGATCCTGAATATTCCATTTTCGACCAAGGTGACCCGTCGATAGCTGATAGCCACCCGATCAGCACGACTACTTCAAACATCCGCCTCATGAAAAACTGAACCGGGGCCTTGGGCACACAGCAGACATTTAAGGCTTGCTTGATCCAGGCAGCCCTTCCCCAAAAGTAACCTGTATATTTTTTCTGCAACAACGATGAAAGATAAGACATGCGAGAAACAGCAAGGCTTTTATTCTAGTACTACACTTAAACCGTGAGCAACTTCACTCATGCCCCATGACAAGGAGACTGACATGAATGACCATGTATACAAGAAGATCGAACTCACCGGCACTTCCAAGACAAGTATTGAGGATGCAGTCAATCTGGCCATCGCCAAGGCAGCAGAAAGTGTGCGCAACATTCACTGGTTCGAGGTGGTGGAAACTCGTGGATATGTGGAGAAAGGCAAGGTCACTTATTGGCAAGTTACGGTGAAAGTAGGCTTTACCCTGGAATAGCGTGACAAGAGGGGTTGGATCTGATGCTCATGCCACGGTTGATCAAACGCCGTTACTTTTATCCGATTCGGATTTCGTCGTGCTTCCGCTGCAGCGTCTGCATGGCCATTTGAATGAGCGCGGAGACGGTTGGTTCTGGTCGATTCCGGCCAATTGCCAAATCAACTCAACACGTCATTCCAGATTTCACAGGAAAACTCCACTCGGTCCGGTAACTTTTTTCAACCCGGAGTCCAACTGCATAATTTAATTCCCCATTGCACTCCGTACAGCCGCCGCAATCGTCTCCGCCTGATGAGCGACAACAGCCGCATCACGGCCTTCGACCATCACGCGTAATAGGGGCTCGGTGCCCGAGGGTCGCAGCAAGACGCGACCGGCACCATTCAGACTGGCTTCGGCTGATTCAATCGCTGCATGAATCTTGGCATCATGCGCCCAGTCAAACCCGGCAGGCAAACGGATGTTGATGAGTTTTTGCGGATAAAGCACGAGATCGGCGCAAGCGTCTGCCAAAGACTCTTTGCTTGCGCGCAGTGCCGCTAAAACTTGCAACGCGGCGACAATACCATCGCCCGTGCTGTGTCTGTCAAGACAGATGATGTGGCCCGAGTTTTCTCCGCCCAGCACCCAGCCACGCTCTTGCATCATCTCCAGCACATAGCGATCGCCCACCTTGGCACGGCCCAGCGGGATGTTGAGGCGAAGGAGTGCATGCTCAAAGCCCAAGTTGCTCATCAATGTGCCGCCAATACCGTTCACCGGTGCAGAACGCAGGCTGTGCCGCGCGATGAGATACAGCAGACGATCACCATCGTAGATTTCACCGGATGAATCCACCATCACCAGACGATCACCATCACCATCCAGCGCAATACCGCAATCGGCTTTGGACGCCAACACGGCTTCACGCATGGCTTGCGGGGCCGTGGCGCCAACACCATCGTTAATGTTGAATCCATTCGGCGCGTCACCAACGCCGACTATTTCTGCACCGAGTTCGTGAAACACTTTGGGGGCGACACGATAGGCTGCACCATGCGCACTATCAACCACAATCTTCATGCCGTGCAAATCCAGATCGTTCGGGAAAGTGCTCTTGCAAAACTCGATATAGCGCCCTGCCGCGTCATCCACGCGGCGCGCCCTGCCCAGACGTCGTGAGGTCATGCACTGCATCGGCTGGTCAAGTTGGGCCTCAATGGCAAGCTCGATGGCATCAGACAATTTGGTACCCTGCGCAGAAAAAAACTTGATGCCGTTGTCTTCATACGGATTGTGCGAAGCAGAAAGCACTACGCCAGCCTGCAGACGCAGTGCGCGTGTGAGGTAAGCTACTGCCGGCGTTGGAATAGGTCCGCAGAGTACGACATCTACGCCTGCTGCGGTAAAACCAGCTTCCAGGGCTGCTTCCAGCATATAGCCGGAAATACGCGTGTCTTTGCCGATCAATACTGCGGGGTGTTCAACTGCATGCCCTTGGCCAGCCGCTAAAACCATTCCTGCGGCATAGCCTAAGCGCATGACAAAATCTGGTGTAATGGATGTTTCCCCTACGCGCCCGCGCACGCCATCCGTACCAAAATACTTTCGACTCATTGTGTGTTCTCCACCGCTTCAAATACCGCCACCGCATCCCGTGTGGCAGCCACATCATGCACTCGTAAAATACGCGCACCTCGTACTATAGCCAACATATGCGCAGCAATGCCAGCAGATACACGCTCGCTCGGTGCGCGCCCCGTTAACGCTCCCAGAACCGATTTACGCGACAACCCTACCAGAACCGGCAACCCGGTTACGGTGAACATTTCCAGATGGCGTAACAATTGCAAATTGTGCTCTAGCGTTTTACCAAAACCAAAACCCGGATCAATGCATAGACGATCAAGCGCAATGCCTGCATGCTGTGCCGCAGCGACACGCATGGCGAGAAAGTCAGCCACATCCTGTACGACTTGATTGTATTGAGGTTTCTGTTGCATGTTTTGCGGTACGCCTTGCATATGCATCAGGCACACGCCTGCATTGCTTTTTGCCAGAAGTTCAAGTGCGCCTGGCGCGCGTAAGGCATAAATATCATTAATCATGTCGGCACCTGCGGCGAGCGCCACACGCATGACATCGGGTTTAACGGTGTCGATAGAAAGCGGTACCCCACACCCAGCCAGACCCTGCAACACAGGCAATAGTCGATCAATTTCTTGTTGCACGGACACCGGCTGCGCGCCAGGGCGAGAGGATTCCGCGCCCAGGTCAAGGATATGCGCACCTTCAGCCACCAGTTGCAAGCCATGCGCAATGGCGGCATCCGCGCGACCGCGCCAGCCATCGCCGGAAAAGGAATCATCGGTCAGGTTGACAATCCCCATGATGCGCGGGCGTTGCATATCCAGCAAAAATCGGCCGCAGTACAACGGGCTGCGGGTATTCATCGGGAACATGCTTTAAGGAAACAAGCCTTGAAGAGATGTGCCGTGGCAATCACCTGAGCCCCCCCACCGATGGCGCGCATGATCGGCAAGAGGAAAAGGAGCAAGGCGGGGAGCAAGGCGGCTAACGTCTAAAAATCAGGCCGGTGCTGTCGCTGTCGAGGCACCATCTGCGGCACCTCCATCATCGACTTTGGGCGCAGGCGGGGCACTAGGCAACTTGGGCGCACGTGGGGGTTTACCCGCCATGATATCTTTGACTTGTTCGGCATCGATGGTTTCCCATTCCAACAAGGCAGCAGTCATGGCCTCGACCTTGTCGCGGTTTTCATCCAGCAAACGACGTGCCAAGGCGTACTGTTCGTCCAGAATGCGACGAATTTCCTTATCCACGGTCTGCATGGTGGCTTCAGACATATTTTTGTGCGTCGTGACGGACCTGCCCAGGAACACTTCGCCTTCTTCTTCGCCATAAACCATCGGGCCAAGAACATCTGACATACCCCACTGCGTCACCATCCGGCGAGCCAAATCCGTGGCACGCTGAAAGTCGTTGGAAGCACCCGTGGTGATTTGATGCATGAACAGTTCTTCAGCAATACGGCCCCCAAACAAGACAGTCACTGTGCACAGCAAACGTTCTTTATCCTGGCTAAACCGGTCTTCTTCCGGCAGCTGCATGGTAATACCCAAGGCGCGTCCGCGCGGCATGATGCTGACTTTATGCACGGGGTCTGTTTTGGGCAAGAGCATGGCTACGACCGCATGGCCGGATTCATGGTAAGCCGTGTTCCGGCGTTCCTCTTCCTGCATGATCATTGAACGACGCTCAGAACCCATCATGATCTTGTCTTTAGCACGCTCAAAATCTTCCATATCCACAAAGCGCTTGTTGCCACGAGCTGCAAACAGCGCGGCTTCATTGACGAGATTTGCCAAATCAGCGCCCGAAAATCCGGGGCAGCCGCGCGCCAAAACGGATGCATCCACATCGGGTGCTGCCGGTACTTTACGCATATGCACCTTGATAATTTGCTCACGGCCACGAATATCTGGCAACGGCACCACCACCTGCCGATCAAAACGGCCCGGGCGCAGCAGTGCAGGGTCCAACACATCCGGTCGGTTGGTTGCCGCAATCACGATAACTCCAGCTGAGCCCTCAAAACCGTCCATCTCGACCAGCAGTTGATTCAGTGTTTGTTCACGCTCGTCATTGCCGCCGCCCAAGCCAGCGCCACGCTGCCGCCCTACGGCATCAATTTCATCGATGAAAATAATACAGGGTGCAGTCTTCTTGGCCTGCTCGAACATGTCGCGCACGCGCGATGCCCCCACACCAACAAACATTTCCACGAAATCCGAGCCAGAAATCGAAAAGAACGGCACTTTGGCTTCGCCAGAAATCGCTTTGGCCAACAGTGTCTTACCGGTACCCGGGCTGCCGACCAGCAACACGCCACGCGGGATTCGCCCACCAAGTTTTTGGAATTTTGTCGGGTCGCGCAAAAAGTCGACAAGTTCAGATACTTCCTCTTTCGCCTCATCACACCCTGCCACATCGGCAAACGTAATCACGTTGGCGGATTCATCCATCAAACGGGCTTTGCTTTTACCAAAAGATAACGCACCGCCTTTACCACCACCTTGCATCTGGCGCATGAAATAGATCCACACCCCAATCAGCAACAACATCGGGAACCACGAGACCAGAATGCTCATCAGGAAAGACTGCTCTTCATCAGGCTTGGCAACCACAGCCACGTTGTTTTTCAGCAGATCAGACACCATCCACAAATCTTGTGGCGCATAGGAAATGAGCTTTTTGCCATCAGTCGTCGTCGCTTCCAGCGTACGCCCCTGAATCACGACTTTGGTGATGTGCCCCTGTTTGACCTCATCAAGAAATTGCGAGTATTCCAGCGTATTTTGCGCCGCCTGGTGTGAACTGAACTGGTTGAACACCGTCATCAATACAATACCGACAACTAGCCAGATCAATAAATTTTTGAACATATTATTCACGATAACTCTACTTTCTACGGGCTATGTACCAAGCCCATTCTATTGCTGCTGATAACAATCTGCAAACGATATGGACAGCTCACAGGCGACTCGTAAACAACAATTAGCGCTTGCCTTGTGCTAATAAAAAATTCTCCGCGCTACGACCGCGCGAAGCGGCTGGCTTTCTGACTTGCACGGTTTTAAACATTTTCAATACAGCGGTGCGTAACTCCATGAAACCAAGACCTTGGAACACTTTGACCAGCATGACACCATCCGGTTTCAAATTTTTCTCACAAAAATCCAGTGTTAACTCAGCGAGCAGCATGACACGCGTCTGATCCACCAATTCAATACCTGACATATTGGGGGCCATATCTGAAAGTACAAGGTCCACTCTGCGACCTGCCAGCTTTTCTTCCAAAGCGTGCAACACCTCATCCTCACGAAAATCACCTTGGATAAAATCAACGCCATTTAAACTGTCCATCGGCAAAATATCCAGCGCAATGAGCCGCCCGCCGGGCAAGATGCGCCTGGAAGCGACCTGCGACCAGCTCCCCGGCGCGGAGCCAAGATCCACCACCGTCATTCCCGGTCGTAACAGCTTGTCGTTGTCATCAATCTCAATGAGCTTGAATGCTGCGCGCGAACGCCATCCTTCAGACCTTGCACGTTGCACGTAGGTGTCCGTGACATGCTCCATCATCCAGGCTTTGTTCTTTTTATTGCGTTTGATTTTCTCACTCACGTTACAATTCGCCTATGACTGAATTAAATCCCACCCAGCGCCGCGCACTGCGCGCTACCGCTCACCACTTGAATCCTGTTGTATCGATCAGCCAAAAAGGGCTTACGCCGACTGTTTTGGCTGAAATTGATCGCTGCCTCAAGGCCCATGAACTCATTAAAGTACGCCTTTACGGGATAGAACGCGATACGCGTCCTGCGCTCTTTGATGAAATCTGCCACTCGCTATGCTGTGCCCAAGTACAGCACATTGGTAATTTACTCGTGCTCTGGCGTGAAAACCCGGTGGATGCAAACGCAGAAAAGTCGGCGCTGGCAACACGGCGACCAAGAAAAATGGGGACAAAAAAACAAGAAGCAGCGCGTAATGAATCGAGCAAAAGACGCAAAAGCTAAAACGGCTAAAGTTTTTTGCCACCGGGCTTGCCACAATTTTGCACAATAACCAGTGCGACTCCCAACATAGTCTGCAACAGGTAAAGTCCGCCAGACACCCCATGCCATAAGGCAAAGCGATCATGAAAAGCACTTTCCATCACTGGCAAGGGGTGCGCATCATGTTTTAGCTGTGCCATCAACGGCTGAATGCCAAAGTGGCTAATGACTGTAATGCACAACATGAATGTGACCAACCAGAACACGCTCGAGCGGAAAACACCCCTGCGCTTTATTGCAGTTAAATACAGTAAAAGATACGCGCTACACGCCAAACTTACCCAGGCCATGACAGAAAACATCGCACCAGCCAACTCTCCAGCCAGCGTGCGGTCAGCGAGTTGCGAAAATAAAACCGGTGCCGCGATATAGCCAATGGCCATCTGGCTGCCCAGCCAGATGGCCATCACAAGGGTATATATCGCGGTCGCAATGCGCATCAGAAGGTTAAACAGGGCAAACCAGAATAATGTGATTTACAGAACTTGCACGAGACAGAACATCAAATGTATTTGACATCGAGAATTTCATACTCACGCACACCACCCGGCGTTTGAACTTCAACAGTATCGCCGCTGAACTTGCTGATAAGTGCCCGGGCGACGGGCGAGCTAAATGAGATTTTCCCCGATTTGATATCGGATTCATCATCGCCCACAATCTGGTACACCACGGGTTGCCCGCTATTTACGTCTTCGAGTTCAACCGTCGCACCAAACACAACGCGACCATCAGCGTCCAGCGAGGCTGGGTCAATGATCTGCGCGTTACTCAGCTTGCCTTCCACTTCGGCAATACGCCCCTCAATAAAGCCTTGTCGCTCTTTGGCTGCGTCATACTCGGCATTTTCGGACAGATCACCATGCGATCGTGCCTCGGCAATCGCGGCAATCACCCATGGCCGGTCAACAGATTTCAGCCGCTGCAACTCAACCCGCAACAATTCGGCCCCGTGAAGGGTGATCGGAAACTTGCCGCTCATGATGCAAGCTCAGTATGCAGTTGTTGCAAAGAATAGGTTTCCAGGCCGGCATGGCGCATGCCGGCACACGCGGCCAAGCCGCCTTCAATCGTGGTGAACAAAGTCACTTTGGCACCCAGGGCGGATGTGCGAATCGAGCGTGAATCAGAAATCGCACTACGGCTCTCTTCGACAGTATTGATAATCAAGGTCATGTCTCTATTTTTAATCATATCGACAATATGTGGCCGACCTTCCGTCACTTTATTCACCACGGAAACGGGTAAACCCGCAGCAGCGATGACGGCCGCCGTTCCTTTGGTCGCTGTCAATACAAAACCCAGTTCGTGCAATTGCGCGGCGACATCCACAGCCTTGATCTTATCTGCCGCCTTAACGCTGATAAATACTCTACCTGATTTAGGCAAGCGCGTTCCCGCAGCCAACTGCGATTTAACAAATGCTTCGCCAAACGTGCGGCCTACGCCCATGACTTCGCCTGTCGATTTCATTTCTGGGCCCAAAATACTATCCACACCGGGAAACTTGATAAAGGGGAAAACGGCTTCCTTCACCGAGAAATAAGGTGGAATAATCTCGTGCGTTACGCCCTGCTCAGCCAAACTGCGGCCCGCCATGCACCGCGCAGCAATTTTGGCAAGCGGCAGGCTCGTCGCCTTGGAAACAAAAGGCACCGTGCGTGAAGCACGTGGATTGACTTCCAGCACATACACCACGGCATCACTGCCCTGTCCTTGAATGGCGAATTGCACATTCATCAACCCGACGACATTCAGCCCGAATGCCATGATTTCGGTTTGCCGACGCAACTCATCCTGAATCTCTTTGGAAAGCGAGAAAGGCGGCAAGGAACACGCCGAATCACCCGAGTGCACACCGGCTTGTTCGATATGCTCCATGATGCCGCCAATAATGACCTGCTTGCCATCACACAGGGCATCAACATCCACCTCGATCGCATCATTCAGAAATCGATCGAGCAGCACGGGTGAATCGTTTGATACCTTGATGGCATCGCGCATGTAGCGCTCAAGATCTTTTTGCTCATGGACAATTTCCATGGCCCGTCCGCCAAGCACATACGATGGGCGAACCACCAGCGGATAGCCAATTTCTTCAGCCAATCGCAGGGCATCCGCTTCAGTGCGCGCCGTGCGATTCGGCGGCTGCCTCAATCCCAGTTCATGCAGCAATTGTTGAAAACGCTCGCGATCTTCAGCCGCATCAATCATGTCCGGGCTGGTGCCGATAATGGGCACGCCGTTGGCTTCCAGTTCCCGGGCACGCTTCAGTGGCGTCTGCCCGCCAAACTGCACAATGACCCCTTCGGGTTGCTCAATATGCACGATTTCAAGAATATCTTCCAGCGTCAGCGATTCGAAATACAACCGATCAGAAGTGTCATAGTCTGTCGACACGGTTTCCGGATTGCAATTGATCATGATGGTCTCATAACCATCTTCGCGCATCGCCAACACGGCATGCACACAACAGTAATCGAACTCGATACCCTGACCAATTCGATTCGGCCCGCCGCCCAGCACCATGATCTTGCGCCGTGATGTCGGCTGCGCTTCGCATTCCTCTTCATACGTGGAATACATGTAGGCTGTAGCCGTAGAGAATTCCGCCGCGCACGTATCCACCCGCTTATAGACGGGACGAATGCCCATGGCATGCCGACGCTCACGGATCGCCGTCTCGCCAGCGCCGACTTTCAAGCCGATGCGACGATCAGAAAAACCTTGCCGCTTCAAGCTGCGTAATGCTGATGCATCCAAATCAGTCAAACGTTGTGCGCTAAGCCATGACTCCGTATTTACAACATCTTCAATCTGCGCCAGGAACCAGGGGTCAATCTTGCTTAACGCAAAAACTTCATCTTGCGAATAACCTTCGCGGAAAGCCTGTGCCACGTACCAGATACGCTGTGGGCCGGGGTTAGCCAGCTCGTGATTGATTTCTTCGCGCGTAGCCTCGATTTCATCAAAGCCGTACACGCCGACTTCCAAGCCGCGCAATGCCTTTTGCATGGACTCCTGAAAGGTGCGTCCAATGGCCATCACTTCGCCCACGGATTTCATCTGTGTGGTGAGCCGGTCGTTCGCTTGCGGGAATTTTTCGAATGCAAAGCGCGGAATTTTGGTGACTACATAATCAATCGCTGGCTCAAACGAAGCCGGGGTTGCACCACCGGTGATGTCGTTTTTCAGCTCGTCCAAGGTGTAACCAACAGCCAGTTTGGCGGCAATTTTCGCAATCGGAAAACCCGTGGCTTTTGACGCCAGGGCAGATGAGCGCGACACGCGTGGATTCATCTCAATCACCACCATCTGCCCATTTTTCGGATTCACCGCAAACTGCACGTTCGAGCCGCCCGTATCCACGCCAATCTCGCGCAGCACCGCAATACTGGCGTTACGCATGAGCTGATATTCACGATCAGTCAGCGTCTGCGCCGGCGCCACGGTAATGGAGTCGCCCGTATGTACGCCCATCGGGTCAAGGTTTTCAATGGAGCAAATGATGATGCAGTTATCCTTGCAATCCCGTACCACTTCCATCTCATACTCTTTCCAACCCAGGAGCGACTCTTCAATCAGTAGCTCCTTGGTGGGCGAGGCTTCCAGTCCGCGCTTGCAGATTTCAACAAACTCTTCCTGGTTGTAAGCAATACCACCGCCCGAGCCGCCCATGGTGAATGAAGGACGAATAATGGTCGGAAAGCCCATGGCGCCCTGCACTTGCTGCGCCTCTTCCATGCTGTGCGCAATACCTGATCGCGCCGAACCCAAACCAATTTTGGTCATGGCGCGCTTGAACTTTTCGCGATCTTCAGCTTTATCGATAGCCTCGCGTGAAGCACCTATCATTTCGACGCCATATTTTTCAAGGACGCCATGCTTTGCCAGATCCAACGCGCAGTTCAACGCCGTTTGTCCGCCCATGGTGGGCAATACGGCATCAGGCCGCTCTTTTTCGATGATGTTTTCCAGCACGCGCCAGGTAATCGGCTCGATGTAGGTCACATCAGCCATACCCGGGTCAGTCATGATCGTGGCAGGATTGGAATTCACGAGGATGACACGATAACCCTCTTCACGCAATGCTTTGCACGCTTGCGCTCCGGAATAGTCGAACTCGCAAGCCTGACCAATGATGATCGGACCCGCGCCAATGATGAGAATGCTTTTAATGTCGGTGCGCTTAGGCATGGTGCGTTTTTTGCGTCTTGTTATATTCAACCATCAAGGAAATGAAACGATCAAAGAGATACCCCACATCATGCGGCCCGGGGCTGGCTTCGGGGTGCCCCTGAAAACAAAAGGCGGGCCGATCAGACCACTTCATGCCTTGCAGGCTGCCGTCAAATAATGAAACATGTGTAACGTTTACCTCCGTCGGCAAAGTAGCCTCATCCACCATGAACCCGTGATTTTGACTGGTAATCAACACCCGGCCTGACTCAAGATCTTTAACAGGGTGATTGGCACCATGATGACCAAACTTCATTTTTTGCGTTTTAGCCCCGGCGGCCAGCGCCATCAGTTGATGTCCCAAACAGATGCCGAAGGTCGGCAAACGCTGGTCAAGAAATTCGCGAATCGCGGCAACCGCGTAATCACAGGGTTCCGGGTCGCCAGGACCATTGGATAAAAATACACCATCCGGATGCATCGCCAGTACGGCGGCGGCAGGAGTCTGCGCTGGCACGACGGTAAGCTGACAACCACGTGCGGCCAGCATGCGCAGGATGTTCCGCTTGATACCGAAATCATAAGCGACCACATGAAACAGAGGTGTAGCTTGCGGTGTAAAGCCGTTTCCTAACGACCATTCACCCTCACCCCAAGGGTAAGGCTTTGCCGTTGTCACCACTTTTGCCAGATCCATGCCGGCAAGACCAGGAAAGGCGCGGGCTTGCTGAATCGCGTCATCTTCATTTAATACTTCGCCTGCCATCAGGCAACCCGCCTGAGCGCCTTTTTCGCGCAACAAGCGTGTGAGCTTGCGGGTATCGATATCGGCAATTCCGACGATATTTTCGGCACGCAAATAGGTGTCTAAGGTTCGCTCACTACGGAAATTTGAAGCCAACAAAGGCAAATCACGAATCACCAGGCCCGCCGCAAAAATTCGACCTGATTCACCATCCTCATGATTCACACCGTAACTTCCGATGTGCGGGTAGGTTAGCGTCACAATTTGATGCGCATAAGAGGGATCAGTCAGGATTTCCTGATAGCCGGTGAGTGCTGTGTTGAACACCACTTCACCAACACTTTTGCCGCTGGCGCCAATGGCTTTACCCCTAAATACTGTTCCGTCGGCCAAAGCGAGAAGGGCGGGCGGAAAATGAGGCACGGTAGGCTCCTGAATCAAGGCTTGCGATAGATGGAACCAAACACCTGATTGTTTCACATGGTATTTGGCAAACCTGCAGATTATAGCGTTCAACCCCCGTCAAGGCAAACCTGATTAGTCAAAACTGATCAATTAAATGCCGGGGTTTGTGCAGGCGACGTAGATGTGCAGTACCGTGTGCAGATTATGTGCATCACAGTGTAATTAATCACGGCTAGCAGTTCAATTTATTTCATCGGGCATTTAAAAGTCACTGATAACCCGCTGTTTTGAAAGACTTGACGGATTGCGCTATCAATGCCTTCTTTTTCATGGTGCCGGGAAGGAGAGTCGAACTCCTACACCTTGCGGCGGCGGATTTTGAGTCCGCTGCGTCTACCAATTCCGCCATCCCGGCCAGGACTTCACCCGTTGCAACAAGTTGGGCTTACAGAGGTTCGCATTATCCTTGAAAGCACCTTCGTCATCAATGGGAAAATGCGAAAGTTTTCAAAAAATTTAGTCATCCAGATATTGCAGGCGTGTAAACAGACGATTTTTTCGTCAGATGCCGTATCACCGGCGCTGACTTTTTATTCGTTCAGGCAATACTGACGGTGAATGCTTATCGAATCCGCGAACGTCGTGCTTCCAAACAATCCAATAGTTGCCCACTGGCACTGCGCAACCGCTGATTCAGCAGAATCAATAACTCCATCAGCAGCTTGATACCCAGGGCAGGCTCTTCAGCAATCAGGCGCGACAAGCTTTGCCGATCAAGCACGGCAAAGTCCACCGGAGTAAGCGACACGCAACTGGCAAAACGTGGCTCGCCATCAATCAGTGACATTTCACCCAGAATTTTACCGGGGTCGGCAATGCTGAGCACTTGTGGTTGCCCCCGCACATCTTTTTTCACAACTTCAACATTGCCTTCGAGAATTAACAGCATGAAATCGCCCGCCTCTCCCTCGCAAATGATTTCACTGCCTTGCGGTGCGTGGTAGCAACGCATATAGCGGGAAAACTCAGCGATTTCTGCACTATTAAAATCATCGAACATCTGAATAGACACGATGATTTCATGGATGCGGCCAATGAATGGTGTCGCATCACCGAGATAATCGAGATTCGAAATGGAGTCGATCGTACTCATAATGAGTCAGCTCAGCAAATGAAAACAGGCAACCTGCGGGCTGCCTGTTTTCTAGTCATCACAAATAATTAGGCTACCAGTGGCACAATCAAGAGTGCCACGATATTAATGATCTTGATCAGCGGATTAACTGCCGGACCCGCCGTATCTTTATAGGGATCGCCAACGGTATCACCTGTCACGGCTGCCTTGTGGGCTTCTGACCCTTTGCCGCCAAAGTGACCATCTTCAATATATTTTTTGGCATTATCCCAAGCGCCACCACCCGTGGTCATGGAAATCGCAACAAAAATACCAGTCACGATGGTACCCATCAACACACCACCGAGTGCCCGCACGCCTGCTCCAGGGCCCATTAGCGCATTCATACCAAAGGCTGTCACCACCGGCACTAAAACAGGGAGTAACGAAGGAATCATCATTTCCTTGATTGCAGCTTTAGTCAGCATATCAACGCATGTGCCATATTCTGGCTTGGCCGTGCCTTCCATGATCCCCTTGATGTCGCGAAACTGGCGCCTTACTTCAACAACGACCGCACCCGCTGAGCGACCCACCGCTTCCATCGCCATGGCCCCAAAAAGGTAAGGAATCAAGCCACCGATAAAGAGACCGATAATCACCGCAGGATCTGACAGGTCAAAAGCGAAACTCTTGCCCATCGCCTGCAGGCCGTGTGTAAAGTCGGCAAACAACACCAGCGCCGCCAGTCCTGCTGAACCAATGGCATAGCCCTTGGTGACTGCCTTTGTTGTATTGCCAACAGCATCCAGAGGATCAGTAATGCCGCGCACTGAAGCAGGCAAATCAGCCATTTCGGCAATGCCGCCTGCGTTATCCGTGATCGGTCCATACGCATCCAGTGCAACGATGATGCCCGCCATCGACAACATGGATACCGCTGCAATGGCAATGCCATAGAGCCCGCCCAAGGTATAAGAAGCCCAGATCGCGGCGCACACTGACAACACAGGCCAGGCGGTGGATTTCATGGACACCCCAAGGCCAGCAATAATGTTCGTGCCATGCCCCGTGGTTGAAGCTTCAGCAATGTGCCGCACTGGCTTGAATTCAGTCCCGGTATAGTACTCGGTGATATAGACCATCAACCCGGTCAGTGCCAAACCAACGATTGATGCGCCATACAGCCGCATTTGTGATCCGCCGCTGATACCAAGCACGGCATCAAGCAGATGGTCATCAATCAGCCAGGTTGTCAGCGGATAAAAAGCGATCAATGCCATGCCACCGGCAACCATCAAGCCTCTGTAAAGCGCGTTCATGATTTTTCCGCCGGGGGAGGTTTTGACAAACATGGCCCCAACAATGGAAGCAATAATGGAAAAGCCCCCCAGCACCAGCGGATACGATATCGCCGCTTCAGCCATTAAATCAGAAGATTTGAACAACAAGGCGCCTAACAGCATCGTCGCCACGATCGTGACCGCATAGGTCTCGAAAAGGTCAGCTGCCATACCAGCGCAATCACCGACGTTATCGCCGACGTTGTCAGCAATCACCGCAGGATTGCGCGGATCATCTTCCGGAATACCCGCTTCGACTTTACCAACCAAATCAGCGCCCACATCAGCGCCTTTGGTAAAAATGCCACCACCCAGCCGTGCAAAAATGGAAATCAGCGAAGAGCCAAACCCAAGGCCTACCAGCGGATGCACAATGCTCTCCAAGGTGGCAGTTGTTCCGCCCAGGGTTTTAAGTAGAACGTAGTAGCCCGTAACCCCCAGCAAACCCAAACCGACAACCAGCATCCCTGTAATTGCACCGCCACGAAATGCGACATTCAGTGCCTCATTAAGGCCGACGCGTGCCGCCTCTGCCGTACGCACATTTGCCCGCACGGAAACATTCATGCCAATGTAGCCAGCGGCACCTGACAACACCGCACCGATGATAAATCCGACCGACGTATGCCAGCCGAGAGCAAACCAGATAACAACAGCGAGAATGACACCCACCGCACCGATGGTCGTGTATTGTCGATTCAGATAAGCTTGCGCGCCCTCCTGAATGGCGGCTGCAATTTCGCGCATTCGATCGTTACCAGCGGATTGCGCTAATACCCAGCGACTTGAGATAGCACCATAAACAATAGCCAATACAGCGCAGATCAATGCAAACATCAGTCCTGACGACATACTCTCTCTCCTGTGGTTATTAAGTTAAATCGAAAAGCTCTCCAGTTTTCTTGCCACACTTACATTCTGCAGTCTCACATAATCCGGCAAACCCTCGCGAAAAGGGGGTATATCTTCTCCCGTAATGAGTGGCGCAAGATAACGACGAGCTGCATCTGTAATACCAAAACCATCGGCAGTTATGAACTCCGCTGGCATCTTTCGTTCAACATTTGCGACTTGATCAAGCGGAGCCTCGACGATGTCCCAGCGATAAGGATGATCTGCCAGACGACGGATCGCCGGCATCACGGCGTTCTTGCCGGCAAGGGCCATATCAACTGCCGCCTTGCCAACTGCATACGCCTGTTCGACATCCGTTTTCGAGGCAATATGCCGCGCAGCCCGCTGCAGGTAATCGGCAACAGCCCAGTGAAATTTATAGCCAAGCTGCTCTTTAACCAGTTGCGCGATCTGCGGCCCGATACCCCCCAGCTGCGCATGTCCAAAGGCATCGGTAGTGCCCGCTCCAGCTAGCAGCTTGCCATCCGGCCCGAGCAACCCCTCCGACACGGCAATGGCGCAGTAACCATAACGCTCAACACATTCTTTGACGCGAGCCAAGAACCGTGTTTCATCAAACAAAACTTCCGGCAGCAGCAACAAATGGGGTGCTTCACCTTCATTCCTGGCGGCCAAGGCACATGCAGCAGTTATCCATCCAGCATGGCGGCCCATGACTTCAAACACGAATACCTTGGTTGATGTTCTTGCCATTGAGGCAACATCAAGTCCGGCCTCGCGCATGGAGGTTGCAACATATTTCGCCACCGAACCAAAACCAGGACAGGTGTCAGTCAGTGGTAAATCGTTATCAACGGTTTTAGGAATATGAATGGCTTGCAATGGAAAACCAAGGGCAGCTGAAAGCTGGGATACTTTGAGACAGGTATCCGCTGAGTCACCACCGCCATTGTAAAAAAAATAACCAATGTCATGAGCGCGAAAGACCTCAATCAATCGCTCAAATTCACGCCGACTCTGCTCCAGGCTTTTGAGCTTATAGCGACACGAACCAAATGCGCCACCCGGCGTATGGCGCAAGCGTGCGATGTCGATAGCGGATTCTAGCGAGGTATCGATCAAATCCTCCGTCAACGCACCAATGATGCCATCGCGCCCGGCCAGCACATTACCAATACGATCGGGATGTGCGCGTGCTGTCTCAATGACGGCACAAGCAGAAGCATTAATGACGGCGGTAACGCCCCCCGACTGTGCATAAAAAGCGTTTTTAATAACCATGGTAGAAAACTCAGGCTAGTGCATTTAACAGCGTGTTGGTGATGCTATCCACGGGTCCTAGCCCGTTGATTCGCATATACCTTGGGCCAGCGATGTCGCCTTGTGCAGACCAGGCTTGGTAATAATTAACCAGGGGCAAGGTTTGTGCGCGATACACTTCGAGGCGCTTTTTAACAGTCTCCTCCTTGTCATCATCCCGCTGGATTAGCGGCTCACCAGTGAGATCATCTTTACCTTCGGTTTTGGGCGGATTAAACGCCACATGGTAAGTACGCCCTGAACCAGGATGTACCCGCCGCCCACTCATGCGCAAGACAATTTCACTATCGGGTACGTCAATTTCAATCACAAAATCGATGGATACTCCTTCCACTTTCATCGCTTCTGCCTGCGGAATCGTGCGGGGGAATCCATCCAAAAGATAACCATTGGCACAGTCGGCCTGCTTCAGGCGCTCTTTTACCAAGCCGATGATGATATCGTCAGAAACCAGACCACCGGCATCCATTATTTTTTTAGCTTCCTGACCTAACGGTGTACCTGCTTTGACCGCAGCCCGCAGCATATCGCCAGTAGAAATCTGCGCAATTTTAAATTTTTCACAGATAGCCCCGGCTTGGGTTCCCTTTCCCGCACCCGGTGGACCAAGAAGAATCAGACGCATAAGTACTCAAACTCCGGAAAATTGTATTGAAAATATTTTTTAAGCATTTTTCTATCCGCGCGAAGATACCGTCAATTCACAGTATGGTCAAACGCCTGCCTGACACGCGCCAAATCTTCCGGCGTATCGACGCCCGATGCTGGCGCATCAAGACAATCGACAACACGAATAACAAATCCATTTGCCAGCGCACGCAATTGTTCAAGAGACTCCCACTGCTCGAGCACGTTTGGCGACAGTTGGCTGTATTGCCGCAAAAAAGCCGTGCGGTAGGCATATAAACCGATATGGCGACGGACCGGCAGCCCAGGAGGGAAGGCACACGGGTTTGTTGCAAAAGCATCCCGTGGCCAAGGAATAGGCGCGCGCGAAAAGTACAGTGCCCGACCTTGTCCATCAACAACGACTTTAACTACATTCGGATTTAAAAATTCAGCCAACTCGCTCAAAGGATGCGCGGCAGTGGCGATAGATGCTTGTGCGTCATCTGCTAAGGCACTCGCAACACGGGCAATCAACGCAGGATTAATCAAGGGCTCATCGCCTTGCACATTAACAACAATCGCTTCGCCATCCCAGCGCTTCAGCTTAGCCACTTCAGCCAACCGATCAGTTCCTGAGGCATGATCAACACGGGTCATGATAACATCAAAACCATGCGCTAAAACGGCGTGCATTACTCGCTCATCATCAGTTGCAATGCATATTTCCATAGCGCCACTTTTTACAGCTGCCTCAGCCACACGCACCACCATCGGTTTTCCGGCGATATCCGCTAATGGCTTGCCGGGCAAACGGGTCGACGCCCAGCGTGCCGGAATCACTACCCGAAAAGGCACGCGCAAGCGCATCAGAGTTCTTCAGCCGTGATTTTGCGCGCCGCTTCTTCCAGCATCACGGGAATATCATCTTTAATCGAAAAAGCCAACTTGCACCCTTTACACACCAATTCGGATGCCGCTTTACGATAATCCAATGGGCTCTTGCAAATAGGGCAAACAAGTATTTCAAGTAGACGGGCATCCATTGATTTTCTCCAAAATAAAAGCCACAAGATCAGGGCTCACGTTTGCGGTCACGGGGAGTACCCAAACAGGCAAAGCCAAATTAAGTCCGGTAAATTTTACGGCATCCTTCTCTGTGGTCAGAATCGCATCCCCAAAAAAATTCAGTTCTTCGCGGTGATAGTCATGATGGTCAGCAAATGGATGGGGCTCAAATACCACGCCCATCGCCTGTAAATGATCAAAAAAACGCTGGGGCGAGCCTATGCCTGCAACGGCATGTAACTGCTTACCCAGAAAGTCTTCGGCGCGACAGGTTGTTTGCTTTTGACCAAGACGATAAAAGCTCAGCCCTTGAAGATGCATAGTAAAGACAGGGCGTCCAAAAGTCGGCACTGGTGATACGGCGCGAAATGTTGAATCCACCCCTGGAAACTCTACATGGGGTGTCGCGACCCTATTAAAAACCACGGCATCCACCTGCCGCAATCGACTGATTGGCTCACGTAACGGGCCGGCAGGAAGCTGCCAGCCATTCATCATGCCTCGCTGATCGAAAACCGCAATTTCGACATCGCGCGCCAAACGATAATGCTGCAAACCATCGTCAGACAGAATCACATCACAGGCGGGGTATCGAGACAGCAAAGCTTGCGCTGCACGCACACGATCACGACCAATAAATAGCGGGCTCAGGCTGCGCTGTGCGAGCAATAGCGGCTCATCTCCTACAACCAGCGGATCACTATCGGTAGTCACTTCAAGCACACTTTTTGCCGACCCGCGATAGCCGCGACTCACGATCCCGGGATGCATGCCTCGTTCACGCAACAAGCTCGCCACATGCAGAATGAGAGGTGTTTTACCTGTACCACCAACGGTCAGATTACCAATCACAATGACAGGCACCGACACGCGCTGTATCGACAAAAAACCCACACGATAAAACAGCAAACGTGACGCAGTAACGGCTGCGAAAATCAGCGATACAGGATACAGAAAATAGGAAAACAGGCCGCGATGCTGCCAGAAAGCAGGGCTGCCTACCGATTCAGCGCTGGGCTTGCTGGGTAGCAAAGGAAATATGCGAAAGCCCAGCAGATTGGGCGGCCTGCATCACATCAATCACCGTTTGATGCATGGCCTTGGCATCTGCATTGATAATCACTACAGGCTCTTTCCCAGGGGAAGTGGCGCGCTGCAATGCCTGCTGCAGGCTAGCTACATCACGCTCTACAACAGGTACCTTATTGATCATCGTCTCACCTGCTGCCGTGATGACGACATTAATTTCATCAGGCTGCTCTTTGTTTTGCTGTACATCAGCCGTTGGCAGATTGATTTCAAGGCCGGAAAACTTTGAGTAGGTAGTGGTAGTCATGACAAAAATCAAAATCACCAACAATACGTCGATCATTGCAATAAGATTTATTTCCGGCATCTCACGTTGCCGACTGCGCTGAAAGTTCATCTCAGACTCCTAGCTACGATCGCCATGAATCATTTCAACCAGCTTAATGGCTTCTTGTTCCATTTCAACCAAAAATCCATCTACCAGTGCTCGAAAATGACGATAGGCAATCATGCTCGGAATCGCAATAACCAGACCAAACCCTGTGTTATAGAGTGCAACAGAAATCCCGTGAGCAAGGGCCTGCGGGTTATTACCCGATGCCGTAGGTGAACCAAAGATTTCGATCATGCCTATGACCGTACCGAAAAGACCCATCAGCGGAGCAATCGTCGCAATCGTCCCCAGCGTTGTCAGATAACGCTCAAGGTCATACGCCACCGCACGGCCTGACTCTTCAATAGCCTCTTTCATCACTTCGCGCGAGCTTTTAGCATTACGTATCCCTGAAGCAAGTACGCGGCCTAAAGGGGAGTTATTTTCTACCTTGGCGATCAATGTTTCACTTACACCACTCTGCCGATATTCTGCGATAACGCCTTGCAGAACGCCTGAGGGTAATACTTTCACACGACGCAAAACCATTGCGCGCTCAATAATCAATGCAACCGCAATAACGGAAGCAAATAACAATGGCCATATAGGCCATCCAGCCGCTTGAATAATTGCAAACACGTGGACAAACTCCCAGTGAACAACGAAAGCCGCACTTTAGCCGGAACGGCTCACTTCAGCAACACAGTCAGGACGAGTCCTGCAGAAAAGTCCCTGGGTTATCCCCAAATTCTGTGGATAATTCCGTGGAAAACAGCGCAATGTTTAATCTAACTCACTTTAAATAAAGGTAATTCTTTTGGCCGGATAAAATTCAAACAGCTACGTCAATGATCGTTGATGGTTTAGTATTCATCCTTTTGAAAAACAGGCCCTACGCATGACTATACCTCCTTCAGTGATAAGTATTAGTGAATTGAACCACCTCACCCGCCAAACATTAGAGCAAGCATTTCCTCTGCTTTGGGTAACCGGCGAAATTTCAAACCTGCTGCGCGCAGCGTCGGGACATGTTTATTTCACACTGAAGGACGCTACAGCCCAGGCACGCTGCATTATGTTTCGCACACGTGCGCAAATAGTGCCTTGGCGTCTGGAAAATGGACAACAGGTTGAAGCACGGGCGCTAGTATCACTTTATGAACCGCGTGGTGATTTTCAGTTAAACATTGAGGCGATTCGCCGCGCAGGCTTGGGGCGGCTTTTTGAGGAATTCTCACGCCTGAAACAAAAGCTTGAAATGGAAGGTTTGTTCGCAGTCGAGAGAAAAAAACCTCTACCGCGCCTACCCAGTCGAATCGGGATTATCAGTTCCCTCCATGCTGCCGCTTTACACGATGTTTTATCCTCACTCAACCGTCGTGCACCCCATTTGACCATCACCATCTACCCAACCCTGGTACAAGGTGAAATGGCGGCCAGTGGTATTGCTCAAGCAATTGCCTCCGCAACACGGCACAATGGGTGCGACCTTTTACTGCTAGTCCGTGGCGGCGGAAGCATCGAAGATTTATGGGCATTCAATGAAGAAATTGTCGCCTACGCTATTGCTAGCAGCACCTTACCAATTATCAGCGGTGTTGGCCACGAAACGGATACCACAATTGCTGATTTTGTTGCCGATTTACGTGCACCAACACCTACCGCAGCAGCTGAGCTAGCAACACAACACTGGCATGACATGCCACAAAAAATTATTGACCTGCGTCAAAAGCTCAACAACGCAATACAGTATCGCCTGTCACGTGATCAGCAACGACTTGACCATATGACACTTCGCCTGACACACCCAGCCAATACTATAAAGCGTCGGCAAGATCAGGTGCAATTACTCGGTTCCAAACTAAATGCTGCACTGGCAGGCTATCTGCACAGACATCACGAACGTATTAACCGCATTCAAATGCATTTTAACCACCTCGCCCCGCGTATAGAAAGCCGCCAAGGACAACTGGCGTTGCTTGAGCAGCGTTTAAACGCTGCAAAAAATAGGTTTTTTTTACAAAAGCATAGCGCACTGCATCCTCTTTCCAAAGCTCTGGAGCATCTTAATCCCCGCAATACGTTAGCACGTGGATTCGCCATTGTCCGTAACGCGCAGGGCACGGTAGTAAGCCATGCCGGCACGCTACACTCAGGAAACCAAATCGCGGTTGAACTGGCAACAGGCCACATAACAGCAAAAGTACTGACAGCATGCTCGTTTGAAGACTCTCAAAGCCAGCCCTAAACCTTATAAAACAATTCGACCAATCGATCATGGCAAAAAGCACTAAATCCTATTCACCGCATCACTTCTTTAACCCGATTTAACCTTGCATCGAGTAAGAGAATCTTTTATAATGATTTCTTTCTCATGTTTTTACCTTATTAGATAATCATTATGGCCAACACAGTACAAGCTCGCAAGCGCGCACGCCAATCTGCTAATCAACGCATCCATAATATGGATCAACGCTCGTCATTGCGTACTGCCATCAAAAAAGTACGTAAAGCAATCGCAACGGGCGACAAAGCTGGTGCACAGGCTGTTTTTGTTGAGTCACAAAAAATCATAGACTCGATCGCCGACAAAAAAATTGTCCACAAGAACCTTGTTGCCCGCCAAAAAAGTCGTTTGTCTGCTGCGATTAAAGCACTGTAAATCATTTCATACAGAATCAAAAAAGTCGAATAACTGTTCAAAAGCTGCCTTAAGGCAGCTTTTTTTTGGCTTTTTTATTATTCACGGGCTAAGTAATTTAAAGTGAGGAAATCAAAGCAACGCTTACCTTCTTACCATTAGGTATCATCCGACTCAGACTCAATGTGGTTTAGCGAGATGTGATGAATTAATAGCTAGCGGTTAGCTTACTAACCCCAACTATCTTGGAACCGGATTCCAAGCCTCGATTCTTAAACCAACCTGCATTCATCTCCAAAGCATAACGCGCTGGCTTCAAAGCACAGTGGTTGTTCTCAGTCTGCGGTTCCATTTCCTCGACATTGATAATAGCGCCCTGCTCATTTAAAAAGGCGACCGAAAGTGGAAGATAAGTATTCTTCATCCACATACAGTGTTTTGCAGACACTGGAAATACAAACAACATCCCATGCTGCGTAGGCATGGATTTTCGGTGCATCAGACCAGAAGTTCGGCTATCAAGTGTTGCGGCAAGCTCCGCTTCAACATGGTGCATGCCCGCAAATAAATTGACAGGCTGGGGTATATTCGACTCTGCATCCACAGATGCTGTAAAAAATGCTATCGCCAATGCACCACTGAGCAGCGTTAATATCCGACTTCCCATAACACATCCTTAAAAGAATATCTCATACGGTAGCGATTACAAAAGACACAAATAAAAACGGCGGGATAACCCGCCGTTTTATCATTAAAGCAAAATTACTTGGCTTCAGTAGCCGCAGCGGGAGCAGCTGCCTTCTTGGCCTTACGGTGGTGCTTCTTCTTGGCTTTCATAACAGGAGCTTTTTCAGCAGGAGCGGCCGCAGGAGTAGCGGCGGTAGCAGGAGTAGCAGCGGTTGCTGGAGCGGCAGGAGCGGCAGGAGCGGCTTTTTCAGCAGCAGCAAAAGCGGAAGTAGCAATAAAACCTGCAACCAGAGTAGCGATCAGTTTGTTCATGGTAAATCCTTTCGATTATTTAAGGGTAGGTCTGACAACTGCCGATTTCCTGGAGTGTCCTATCATATAACGCATGGATTAATATCAGGTTGACGCGTAACTGTAATTTCGCGCCAACTCTCTGGTGGTAGCCCTTCTAGCGTCCACTCCCCCACTGCCCAGCGAACAAGCCTCAGTGTCGGGAATCCAATTTTTGCTGTCATGCGCCGGACTTGCCGATTTTTTCCCTCAATTATTACAATTTTTAACCATGAAGTCGGAATGTTTGACCGATAGCGAATAGGTGGGTGCCGCTCCCATAAATTCGACGGCTCGTCAATCAAGTTTATTTTCGCAGGTTGAGTGATAAAGTCGCCCAAGTCTATCCCTCTCCTTAAAGGCTCTAAATCAGCCTCCTTCGGAATGCCTTCTACCTGGGCCCAATAAACCTTGAGCAGCTTATACCGAGGATGCGCAATTCTTGCTTGCAAGCTGCCATCATCTGTCAGTAAGACAAGTCCTTCTGAATCCGAATCCAAGCGCCCGGCGGCATAAACATGTGGTGTTTTTATAAAGTTAGCAAGCGTCGGACGTCCGCTCGGGTCTGTAAACTGAGTTAACACGCCATAGGGCTTATTAAAAAGAATAAGACGGCTCATGCACTGAAATCGACCATCGCACAGATCACGAAAAGCGATTACAAAATCGTAATGATTTTGGATAAGGGAAAAAATCTCTCACTACGCCTTGGCGAATATCTTCCTGCGTAGCCTGCCAAAAACCAGGTTCAAGAATGTCTTTATGATGTCGCATAAAAACTGCTCGAATTTTTTCAGATGTCAATAAAAAGGTAGCAAATTCTTCAGGGAAAACATCATTTTTTGCTGCCGAATACCAGCTCTTGCCAGCCATTTCCGCTTCAAAGTCAGGGGGATGAGGAATACGACGAAACTTGCAGTCTGTCATATATTCAATTTCATCATAATCGTAGAAAACAACTCGACCATACCGAGTGATTCCAAAATTCTTCCACAACATGTCACCGGGAAAAATATTAGCTATAGCCAACTCACGGATCGCATTGCCATATTCGACCACAGCATGCTCTATTTGTTCGTCGTCACCAGCCCTAGTCATTTCCTCAAGAAATAAATTAAGCGGCTGCATGCGCCGTTCAATATAGGCATGCTTAATCACCAAGTTGTCGCCATCCTCCTCAATTAAAGACGGAGCAGACTCATGCAAAGCATCAATCAATTCTGGCGAGAATCTTTTTCGAGGCAAAGCCACATGTGAAAACTCAAGCGTATCCGCCATGCGCCCCACTCGATCAACCTGCTTTACCAACTGGTATTTTCTGCGGACGGTTTCATGGTCAACCTCTTTTGAACTACCAAAGACGTCTTTGATGATTTTAAAAACATATGGGTAGGATGGCAAAGTAAATACCATCATGACCAAACCTCGAATACCTGGCGCAATAATAAACTGGTCCGCTGAATGATGCAGATGATAGACAAGGTCACGATAAAACATCGTTTTCCCCTGCTTCCCTAACCCAAGCATAGTGTATAGCTCAGACCGAGACTTATTCGTCATAATCGTACGCAGAAACTGAACATAGGCGGAAGGCACTTCCATATCCACCATGAAATATGCTCGCGAGAGAGAAAATAGCAAACTAATTCGCCATGCATCCAAAATAATCGTATCTATGTAAATCTTACCGCTTGACGCATGCAGTATGGGTAAAGCAAATGGATATTCCATGCCACCATTGATTACTTTACCAATAACGTAAGTCGCCTTATTCCTATAAAAAGCAGAACCTAATACTTGAATCTGAAAATTAGCCTCTTGCTTAGGCAGGCGAATCAAATGCTGCATAAAAGTGCGCAAAATAAAATCTACATCGCGATCAATATCCTCAAACTCTTTAGCCCACAAAAAATCAAGGAATATTTTTCTAATAGAGGTTTTTAAATTAATCTGCGTGGGGTAATAGCATCGATAAGTTGGCGGATTTGATTCGATATACTCTGTAGCCACAGCCGGACGCACGAAAATATAATCGTTATGAAAATAAGTTCGATGCAAAATCCGACAACATACCGAGTTAAAAAAAGTCTCAGCCAACTCAGGTTGCCGATGTTCAGATAAAAATCCGATGTAATTCAGTTTGGTTTGCTGCCAGATGTTCTCTGCCAAACCCTCAGCATTAAACTCATCACACAATTGCGCTGTCGTTTCACTTACACGATCATCGTAAAACTGAATACGATCCTTAATTGCTTGCTGCCCATCAATCCAGCGCATTTCTTCAAAGCGCTGTTTTGCTCCTGATGAACATTCACGAAACAAGCTATAGTGCTTGTTAAAACCAGTCATTATAATTTTTGCTATCAGCTCAGGCGTTGGATCAATAATCATCGCTTAAGAGAATTATATGAGCTAATCCTTGGAGCCATGAGGTTAGCGTTTCTCCAGCGCCGACTTTTTAATTTCTACTGGAAATTGTTCTCTTAAAGTCCCCATCCACGCAGCGACTTCCTCTTCGGTCACTGACTGATCATAACGCTCTAAAAGCTTATGACTCTCCGAATCCTCTTGACTTGGTCTAGCAGTTTTTAATGCGGTAATACGATAGACAACATAGCCATTATTGTGTGAAGTAAGGCCAACATAAGCCGGTAACTTATCGGCTCTTGCCTTGAAAATCGCTTGCAAAGCCTGTGAGGGAAGATCATGTGCATTGCTCTGACTCAAAGTCTTCGACGTTGACCATTTCATATCGACCGCTTCGCCTTTCATCAAGCGGGACAATTTGTCTTCACCATCTTTTATGGCTAACTTAAGTGCCGCTTCATGGATCAACTCATTTTCAATCTTTTCTTTAACAGCAGCAAAATCTTGCAAAGCAGCGGATTTATATTCCAGCACTCGTGCCGCAACAAGCGTACCGGGAGAAACTTCCACGGCTTCGGTGTTGTGCTTTTTCTTAACTGCATCCTCACCAAACAAAGCATCAGCCAACTTTTTATTATTTAGCGGGAAAGGCAACTTATCTGATTTTGAAAGCCAACCTGTCTGCTGAATCGGCAGCTTCCATTTTTCTGCCGCGGGAGTCAAGCTATCTGGCTGTTCATAGACCAAATTACCGAATGGTTCTGCTGCTTCAGCATATCGCTTAGCGCCTAATTCGCGCTTGAGTTCATCAGCAATGGTAAGTTTTACTTCATCAAAAGACTTAACATGTTCCGGCTTTACACCGGTAACGCGAATAATATGAAACCCAAAGTCTGTGCGAATTGCGCGAGATGTAGCCCCCTCTTTCAATTCAAACACGGCATCTTCAAATGGTTTTGTCATCAGGCCACGGCCAAACCAGCCCAAATCCCCGCCTTTGTCTGCTGATTGAGTGTCTTTAGAATATTCTTTGGCTAACGCCGCAAAACTGCCAGGGGTTTTACTGAGCTTAGCCAGCAAATCCTCTGCTTTAGCCTTAGCACTCGTGACTTCAGCCGTAGGCGCATTTTTAGCCACGGCGATCAGAATATGGCTTGCCCGACGTGATTCAGTTTCTTTATAACGATTAATATCTGCGGTGTAACGAGCCCTGACTTCTTCCTCACTAACGGATAGTTGCGTCAACAACGCATTCGTACTCAGTACTAAAAACTCTGCACGAACTTGCTCCGGTAGCTCAAATTCCTTGGCATGCTCAGCATAATATTTCTTTACTGCATCAGTGGACAATTTCACTTGATTAATATAGTCGGCGGACGGGACCTGAGCCTCAACAACGTCACGCTGCTCTAGCTTTATCGACAACCAACGACCTGTCGGCGTAACGCCAGGAATACTTGCTGCGGCAATTGGCAAAACAAGCTGTTGCACTGCAAGGTCCTGCCTCATGCGCGCTTCAAACAGCTCTTTATTTAGGCCCTGCGATGAGAGAGCAGTTTCGTAGCTGCTCTTGGAAAATTGATTATTTTCCTGAAACTCAGGGATGCTCGCGATAGCGTTTACTAGCGCCCCATCGCTCACGGTAAGCTGAGCTTTTCTTACTTGCTGCGTTAATAGCTTCCTGGTAATCAGGGATTCCAGCAACTGCCGACGGACTTGCGGCGTATCAAACAATGCAGAGTCAAAGTTACCGCCGGATCGAACACGCAAGCGTTCCTGCTGTTGGTTCAATGCAGAAACAAATTCTTGCTGGGAAATTTTAACCTTACCCACTGTAGCTACCTCATCCCCGCTTACACTATTTTGAATGTAAGACTCAACCCCCCAGAGCGCAAATGGGATTGTTATTAGAACAAGAAACCCCTGAACAATTCTTTTGTTGTTACGGACGCTATCAAGCATATCTGGAAACCCCGGATGAAAAAAAGGCGAACTTCAGTTCGCCTTTATTCTATGGTGCTGACGGGTTAGAACCATAGCCCGTAACACCCTTGTACACACAAATTAAAGAATTCGAACTTTACAGTTACCGCCAAAGTTACTGGCAAGATAACTGTACTGTCGATAATTTTACATCACATCAGGCTTGATTATGCCAGGCGGCACATTGTATCAGGCTGCGAATATCCTCAACCCGCCATGCTGTAATACGCACTCCGAGCGTTCGCACCGGCTGCGGATAGCGCCCCGACTTAACCCCCGCCCACCAAGTCGATTTGCTGACAGGAATCAGCGCCGGAATCGGCGGATTAACTTTTGCGTTGCCGATGATCTGTGGAAGGCGTAGGTAGCCCGTTTCAGGTAGTGAATACATGGCTTACCCCCAAGAGCAGGCCCAGCCCGCCATGATGTGGGTATCGACCCAAACGAAACCGACATGTCCCGCCCGTTCACGCAATTGAGCCAATACATACGCGGAAACTTCCCCGCGCAAGTGTTCGGGAATTTCAACGAGTTCGCCTGGCACTTGAATGCCAAGCGAGGCGCGGTAGCGATGGCCATTCAGTTCTCGGTCGTTCTCGGCGAATCCCTTGGCCAGGTACTTGGATAAATAAGCCACAATGCCCAGGCGCCGATTCTTGCCGCGCCTGGGTTTTTGCACGTCGATATTGCCTTCATCCACGACATGCCGCCAGCAGCGGCGCAGGAGATCAACGTCTTGCCGTCCGACTACGGCCAGATGCCAATGCCATGCCCCGCGCTTCTGCCGCTCCGGGACGGTGATAAACACCCACTTGGGCAGATATGTCCTGACAAGGCGAATAAACGCACTCAAGTCATTGCTGGCTTGCTTGTAGTCGGTGACGTTCTCCCGATAGGTCAGGGTCAGCAGATGGTCAGCTTGCGCCGAGAGGATTAACTGGCGCAACCGGGAACGGGCGCGACGCACGGCACGGTCTTCGTGCTGCTGTCGTTGTTCCGAATTTCCCCGACCTGCTTTAGTGGGTAAGAGGTTGGGGACGAATGACCAGCCGACTTCGCATAAACCGCCGCCATAGTCTCTCAGAATGATCTTATATCTTCCCTGTTCTTTGTCGAGATATGTCCTTTTGTCAAGTCTATAGGCGGCTGCGCCGCCCCGTCCGGCCCCGCGCTGCGCGCGTGGGGCGGGCGGAGCTACTTGCACGCCCGATTTCGTTAATTGGGATGCTTGATCCGTGGAGTCAGACATTGTCGTCTTCCTCCGAGAACAGGTTCATGACCACCTTCCCTCTCAGTCGAACGTATCGAGGCGGAAAGAAAAAGTCTTCATGGCACAGTTTCAGAGCTTCTTCGAGCGTGCGAGGTACGATCTCTTGTTGGCGGAAGAACACCAGTTCTTCGATGTCCTCCCAGTCATATTGGATACCTATCAGAGGTTCTACAGTGGTAGCGCGTGGTTTGATGGTCAGCCAAATCTTGAGCTACTAAAATCAGCACTATTGAAAGTGTACGGCCCCGCTTCATTTGCAAATGAGGAACGGAGAATCTGGAGGTGGAGATGGCCGAATAGCAAAGTCGAGATAATGCTGTACTACCAAGACAGATTTTCACGCACTACAGTGACATTTCTAAATAATGATATCTAGCCGCTTAAGTTGCTTGGCTGCGTAACGATATTACTTCGGCACCGACCTTGAGTTTGTCAAGATAGTTGGCCCATTCCTGCATCATCTTTTTGCGTTCAGGTAGATACTCTGCGCGGTTGTATGCAGCTCGTACTGAATTCTTTTCCGAATGGGCTAACTGGCGTTCGATAAGGTCAGAACGAAAGCCTTGTTCATTTAACAAGGTTGATGCGACAGACCGAAAACCATGTCCGGTCATACGTCCTTTATAGCCCATTCGCGCCAATGCATAAACCACGGTATTTTCGCTAATAGGGCGCTCACGGCTTGTCGACGACGGAAGAACTAGCCGCCCCCCGCCCGTGATTGCCTGCATGCGGTTAAGAACTTTGATAGCTTGCGTAGAGAGCGGCACGATATGCGCCTCGCGCATTTTCATAATCTCGGCAGGAATACGCCAGAGTCCCGCTTCCAGGTCAAACTGCGCCCATTCGGCAAACCGAACTTCTTTGGTACGCTGAAAAGTGAGCGCCAATAGTTGCATGGCAGCCTTTGTTGTTGCCTCGCCTCGGTAACCTTCAATATCGCGCAGCAGCTGGGCAAACTCGATGGGATCAGTCAAGGCAGCATAGTGTTCCTGTCTGACAGTCGATAACGCACCTTTTAGACTGGGTACTGGATCATTTATCGCCCGCCCCGTTGCAATGGCATAACGAAAAATTGCGCCGCAATGTTGTTGAATGCGATGCGCCATATCCACAATACCGCGACTCTCAATTGCTCTCAGCATGGCAAGAACATCAGGAGCTGTAATTTCAGTGATTGGCTTCCTGCCAATGGCGGGAAAAGCATTACGTTCTAAAGCGGATTTGGTTTTGCTGGCGTAGCTTTCAGTCCATTCTTTGCCGCGTGTCGCCATCCATTCGCGGGCTAGAGCTTCAAATGTATTGCTTCCTGCTTCGGATTTAGCTTGTCTCTCGGCTTTGCGCTGCTCTCCTGGATCAGTGCCAACAGCCAAAAGTGATCGAGCCTCTCTGCACCTCTCACGCGCCAGTTTGAGCGACACATCAGGGTAGACCCCCATCGAGAGCGTTTTGCGTTTGCCTTCAAAGCGGTAATCAAGCCGCCACCATTTGGAACGGTTCGGATTAAGTAGCAAATAGAGGCCATCGGCATCGGATAGCTTGATGGATTTAACTTGCGGCTTTGCGTTTCTAATCGCTGTATCGGTAAGCGCCATGACGGTAACTCCTGTTGACGGTAACTAACTACCGTCAAGGTTACCGTCATTTACCGTCGGATTGCAATACCCCGAATCGGACTACCCTGGATGTAAAAAAGGCCAGAAACCTTGCTACTACTAGGATTTCCGGCCTTCTTTGGACTACTTTGGACTATAAACCGGTGGGTGCTGACGGGTTCGAACCGCCGACATTCGCCTTGTAAGGGCGACGCTCTACCAACTGAGCTAAGCACCCACTATAACAACAGCTACTTGCTATGAATCAGGCAAAGATTCTACCATTTTACACTGACAATCAGTGCGTCAAAACGGTATTTGCTCCAACTTCTACAATGGGGACAGTTTCTGCGGGCACTATGGGTGAGTCTGGCAATGGTTCAGGCACCCTTTCTAGAGCTAACTCAAGAACCTTATCGATCCATCTTACTGGCTGAATTTCAATACGATTTTTGATGGTGTCAGGAATTTCGGCTAAATCTTTAACATTTTCTTCAGGAATTAAAGCCAAGCGTATTCCTCCACGCACCGCAGCGAGCAATTTCTCCTTCAGGCCACCAATAGGCAAAATTTCGCCACGCAGGGTAATTTCTCCAGTCATTGCCACATCAGCGCGAACAGGAATACCTGTTAGAGAGGAAACCAAGGCAGTACAAATTGCCGCACCAGCACTTGGCCCGTCTTTCGGCGTAGCACCTTCAGGCATATGAATATGAAGATCACTCTTCTGATAGAAATCTTCTGGGATCCCCAACTGTTTGCTACGCTTTCTAACAACAGAAAGCGCCGCTTGAATCGATTCCTGCATCACATCACCAAGCGTGCCTGTTGTCATAGTTTTACCTTTACCCGGCAAAACTATCGATTCTATGGTGAGTAACTCGCCACCCACCTCTGTCCAAGCCAGACCAGTAACCTGTCCCACCTGATTTTCTTTCTCTGCCATACCAAAACTGTATGGACGCACTCCAAGAAATTTATCGAGATTTTTAGCATTCACCACAATTTTATTTTTACGTGGCTTCATAACTAACGATTTCACAACTTTTCGGCAAATTTTGGATATTTCGCGCTCCAAAGAACGAACCCCCGCCTCACGTGTGTAATAACGCACAATATCGCGGACAGCATCTTCGGTAACCACCATTTCTGTTGGCTTGATACCGTTGTTTTTGATCTGCTTTGACAACAGGTAACGCATGGCAATGCTTACTTTCTCGTCTTCGGTATAGCCAGACAGCCGAATCACCTCCATACGATCCAGCAAAGCATTCGGGATATTGAGTGTATTGGCTGTTGCGACAAACATCACGTCGGACAGATCAAAGTCGACTTCAATATAGTGATCTTCAAACGTGTGGTTCTGTTCTGGATCTAATACCTCAAGCAACGCTGAAGAAGGGTCTCCACGAAAATCCTGTCCCATTTTATCGACTTCGTCGAGCAAAAATAATGGGTTCTTGACACCTACTTTGGCCATATTCTGCAAAATCTTGCCCGGCATTGAGCCAATGTAGGTACGTCTATGCCCACGAATTTCAGCTTCATCACGCACGCCCCCTAGCGCCATACGCACAAACTTGCGATTAGTCGCCTTGGCAATCGATTGCCCCAGCGATGTTTTACCCACGCCAGGCGGCCCCACGAGGCACAAAATAGGCGCTTTAATTTTATCTACCCGTTGCTGGACAGCCAAATACTCAACAATGCGTTCTTTGACTTTTTCAAGACCGTAATGATCTTTATCCAACAATTTCTTGGCTGAAGAAAGGTTTTTGCTGATACGTGACTTTTTACGCCAAGGTAGCCCAACTAAAGTTTCAATATAGTTTCTGACAACTGAAGCTTCGGCCGACATCGGCGACATGAGCTTGAGTTTTTTCAATTCGGTTGTCGCTTTGAGCAGGCCTTCCTTGCTCATGCCAATTGCCTTTATTTTCTTTTCCAGTTCTTCAATGTCAGCACCTTCTTCACCTTCACCGAGCTCTTTCTGAATCGCCTTAGCCTGCTCATTCAAATAGTATTCACGCTGACTCTTCTCCATCTGTCGCTTGACGCGACCACGAATCCGCTTTTCCACTTGCAGAATATCCAACTCGGTTTCTAGTTGCCCAAGAAGCCTCTCCAGACGATCTGCAACGCCAATAGCTTCGAGAACCTCTTGCTTTTGTTCGAGTTTCAAAGGCAAATGGGCCGCAATAGTATCTGCCAGACGCCCTCCTTCATCAATCCCAGCCAACGAAGTCAGCACCTCAGGAGGGATTTTTTTATTAAGCTTGACGTATTGATCGAACTGGGCAAGCACAGTACGGCGCATGGCTTCAACTTCATGGCTTGCAACATCTTCGCCAGTAATGACTGTAATTTCAGCGGTAAATAAATCGCCTTTATCTTCCACAGTTAAAACTCGCGCCCGCTCAACACCTTCGACCAATACTTTAACGGTTCCATCAGGGAGCTTCAGCATCTGCAGAATGTTGGCAACGCACCCGATTTCGTACATATCCTCAGGTGCAGGCTCATCCTTGGCTGCATGTTTTTGTGCCACCAAAAGGATACTCTTCCCTCCCTCCATGGCAGTTTCAAGTGCAGTTATAGATTTTGGCCGCCCAACAAACAGCGGTATCACCATATGCGGAAAAACTACCACATCGCGCAAAGGTAGCAGTGGAATAGTTTGCTTTTCCACAGAAGAAGCAGTCAGATCAGACATCATCGTGTCCTTTAAGTTATGAATCACACCTCCCTATTTGGGGCGATATGAAAGAAATTCAAGATGCGGAAGTAAGCAATAGTTTACTTTTGATACACCAAACAGATCAGTTTGAACCCGATACTTTTGGTTGATCCGCGTAGATTATCAACGGCTGGGCACCGTTTTCTATCGTTGTTTCATCAACGACCACTTTAGTTGCATTCTCCATTGTCGGTAGTTCGTACATGGTGTCGAGCAGTACATTTTCCAGAATAGAGCGCAAACCACGGGCACCAGTTTTGCGTTTTAGCGCTTTTCTGGCAATCGCCTGCAATGCGGAAGGACGAATTTCTAACTCCACACCCTCCATGGAAAAAAGCTTTTGATATTGTTTAACCAAAGCATTTTTTGGTTCAATCAAAATCTCAACCAAAGCAACTTCATCCAACTCGCGCAAAGTCGCTAATACAGGCAAACGGCCAATTAATTCAGGGATCAATCCAAACTTAATCAAATCTTCTGGCTCAACCTGCTTTAGAACATCAGAAACATTGCTTGCATCACGGCTTTTCACTTCCGCACCAAACCCTATGCCACCCTTTTCGGAACGGCTACGGATGACTTTATCCAGGCCGTCGAACGCTCCACCGCAAAAGAACAATATGTTTGTTGTATCAATTTGCACAAAATCCTGATTCGGATGTTTCCGTCCGCCTTGCGGGGGAATACTGGCAACTGTGCCTTCGATTAGCTTGAGCAATGCCTGTTGCACGCCTTCACCCGACACATCACGAGTAATCGAAGGGTTGTCGGCCTTGCGCGAGATTTTGTCAATTTCATCAATGTAGATTATGCCCTGCTGAGCCTTTTCGACATCATGATCGCAGTTTTGCAGCAATTTCTGGATGATATTTTCGACGTCTTCGCCAACATAACCCGCCTCGGTCAACGTTGTCGCATCGGCCATCACAAATGGTACATTCAGCATGCGGGCAAGCGTCTGCGCCAGTAAGGTTTTGCCAGAACCCGTAGGGCCGATGAGCAGGATGTTGCTTTTTGCCAGCTCTACGCCATCGCTTCCAGTTTCTTTATGGCGAATGCGTTTGTAATGGTTATAAACAGCAACAGCAAGAATTTTTTTCGCATCATCCTGCCCGATCACATACTGATCAAGCATATGACGTATTTCTTTCGGAGTAGGCAGTCCACCGTTCTCTTTTTCTGCATCCATGCCCGCAATCTCATCACGAACAATGTCGTTGCACAGATCAATACACTCATCGCAAATAAAAACGGACGGGCCTGCGATCAGTTTTTTTACTTCGTGCTGACTCTTGCCACAAAATGAGCAATATAAAAGTTTTTCACCGCCAGCCGTTTTCTTTTCCACAATCGTCGTCTCCGTCAATAGATTCAGGCAGCAACAACCTCGGCACGGCTCGTCAGCACTTTATCAACCAAGCCATACTCAACCGCTGCATCGGCAGAAAGAAAGTTATCGCGATCCGTATCCCGCTCAATACGCTCTATGGACTGGCCAGTATGCATTGCCAGCATGTTATTCAGCTTTTGCTTGAGGAACAGGATTTCCTTGGCATGAATCTCGATATCCGATGCCTGGCCCTGAAATCCACCCAAAGGCTGGTGAATCATCACGCGCGAGTTAGGCAAACAATACCGCTTGCCTTTTTCGCCCGCTGTTAACAGAAATGCTCCCATGCTTGCCGCTTGACCAATGCACAGCGTCGATACATTCGGCTTGATGAATTGCATGGTGTCATAAATCGCCATGCCCGCAGACACAGAGCCGCCGGGGGAGTTGATGTAGAAAAAGATGTCTTTATCAGGATTTTCAGATTCAAGAAAAAGTAGCTGTGCAACAATCAAGTTAGCCGTTGAATCATTCACCGGTCCAACCAGAAAAATCACGCGCTCACGCAACAAACGCGAGTAAATATCGTACGCACGTTCACCGCGGCCACTGGTCTCAATCACCATGGGCACAAGACCCAAAGCCTGAGTGTCATTCATCGAAGCATCGACACCACTCGTGTATTTTGCACCGTACATAGAACCTCCTGAAACGATCATGCTGCGTTACCCATTAATTCATCGAAAGCTACTGATTTTTCACTGACCTTCACGTTGCTTAAAACCCATTGCACAACATTCGCCTCAACGGCCAACGCTTCTGCCTCGGCCAGGCGTTGCGGTTGGGAATAGTACCAACGCACAACCTCTTTTGGATCCTCAAATGAGGCAGAAAACTCATCCACCACGGCACGTACCTGCTCCGGCTTGGCATACAGATTGTTAGTTTTAACCACTTCGGTCAACAACAAGCCCAACTTGACGCGGCGCATTGCCTTGTCGGTAAACCATGCCGGCTCAATCGGAAAACCTTTCACGTTCATGCCACGCGATTCCATATCACGCAACGCCGTATCTGCCATTTGTTTGGATTCTGCCTCGACCAAAGCTTTAGGCACATCCAGCGGATTCACCGCCAATAAGGCATCCATCACTTGCTGCTTGGTTTTGGCTTCCAGACGCTTATACACTTCGCGCTCAAGATTAGCGCGCACTTCAGCACGCATAGCCGCCACATCACCATCAGCCGAACCCAGTGATTTGGCAAATTCAGCATCCAGTTCAGGCAATTGGGCCACTTCAACTTTTTTGACCAAAATATCAAACTGGACTGTGCTACCGGCCAGATCTTTGGCTTGGTAATCGTCGGGGAATTTAACGTCAAACGTTTTTTTATCACCTGACTTGACACCTTCGATTGCCTGTTCGAAGTCAGGCAGCATAGTGCCAGCGCCAACAACCACGGAATGGTCATCAGCCTTGCCACCAGAAAACTCAACGCCCTCTTTGCGGCCAACAAAATCAATCACCACACGATCATCTTTCTGTGCCGGACGAGCAGTTTCGCTATAGCTCACACGCTGCTTGCGTAGCACATCCAAGGTTTGATCCACTTCAGCATCCGTCACAACAAGTGCTGGCCGTTCAATGCTCTGCCCGGAAATATCCCCCAGAGTTATTTCGGGATACACCTCAAAAGTTGCCGTAAAGCCAAGCTTTCCTTCGCCCGCATCGGCTACCGGCTGAATGTTCGGATAACCGGCCATGCGCAGGTTTTGCTCTTTGAGCTTCGCCTCTAAAGCTGCTTCAGCAGCCTGCCCGATTATCTCACTACGCGCTTGACCGCCATAATTTTGCGCAACCATGCTCATAGGCACCTTGCCTGGGCGAAAACCCGGCATCTTGACCGTACGTGCGATATTTTTAAGACGCGCGCTAATCTCGCCTTCAATCTCAGCTAGCGATATTGAAATATCAATTCGCCGCTCAAGTGGATTTACCACAGGAGTAGTTGTTGTGTCTGTTTGCGTATCTGCCGTTGTCATATCCGTCATTTTTTATCCGTCAAATTTGTGAAGCCAAGTGAATCTGCACTGAATCAGCATTTATTGCAGGCAACCCTGGTGGCTTGCTGCTCAATATCCATCACATGCATCTATGGTGCCCAGGAAGGGACTCGAACCCCCACGCCTCGCGGCGCCAGAACCTAAATCTGGTGCGTCTACCAATTCCGCCACCTGGGCATTACGTGCCGAATGACCTGTGGCTAGCATTACACGCCAAAAGCAAGTCAGACAATACATAATGAACGGGCGATTTTACCTGCTTTAATCAATTCTTTCTCACCTCCCGCCTATACTTCGACACATTATGGCGTCCGAAGACCACAATAAACACTACGAAAATTTTCCTGTCGCCTCCCTTTTGCTGCCCAGGCACCTGCGCGAACCCATTGCCGCCATCTATGCCTTCGCCCGCAGCGCAGACGATTTCGCCGATGAAGGCGATCTCACCGCCGATGAACGCTTAGCCCTGCTGCGCGGTTACCAGCGCGAGCTGAATGCCATTACGGAAGAGCGGCCAACAACCCATCCGATTTTCCTGCGGCTGCGCCCCATCATTGCCCATTACAAGCTGCCGCTGTCCCTGTTTCACGATCTGCTGAATGCCTTCATTCAGGATATATCATGCAATCGTTATGCCAGCTATTCTGAACTCCTCGATTATTGCCGTCGCTCGGCGAATCCGGTGGGGCGAATATTGCTGCACCTTTTCGCTGCGGCGACCGAAGAGAATGCCATCTGCTCCGACGCCATTTGTTCGGCCTTGCAACTCATCAACCATTGGCAAGATGTCGGCATTGATAGCCACAAAGGGCAAGAAGGCCGCATTTACCTGCCTGCCGAGGACATGGCGCGCTTCAATGTCAGCGAAAACGATATCCTGAGGCGTATTACCAGCACCGACTTTTGCGCGCTGATGCGCTTTCAGGTCGGCCACGCCCGCACCTTGATGCAACAAGGCGCACCGCTCGGACGCAGGCTACCCGGCCGCATCGGGCTGGAAATTCGCACCATCATCGCTAGCGGGCTGCGCATTCTGGAAAAAATCGAAGCAGTTGACTATGATGTATTCAATCACCGCCCTCAACTCCAAACGCTTGACTGGCCATTGATCGGCTGGCGCGCACTCTTTCAGCCATGACCCCCGACGATTACTGCCAGCAACGCGCCGCCGCCAGCGGATCTTCTTTTTATTACAGCTTTGTTTTTCTGGAACCCTTACGACGTCAGGCGATTACTGCCTTGTATGCTTTTTGTCGAGAAGTCGACGATGTTGTCGATGAATGTCCCGACCCACATCTGGCGCGCACCAAACTTGCCTGGTGGCGCACCGAGATTGCGCACCTCTACGCAGGCAACCCCAGCCATCCGGTCACACAGGCACTGGCGACTGCGCTGAGAAGATTTTCCCTGCCGCAAGAACAGCTGCTGGAAATCATTGACGGCATGGAAATGGACATCGATGCCGTGCGCTACCCCGATTTTCGCGCGCTGCATTTGTACTGTTACCGCGTCGCCAGCATTGTCGGCCTGCTCGCGGCGGAGATTTTTGGCTACACGGATCGCCGCACGCTGAAATACGCACATGATCTGGGCCTCGCCTTTCAGCTCACCAACATCATCCGCGATGTCGGCGAAGACGCGCGACGCGGCCGCATTTACCTACCGCAAGAAGACCTCGCCCGCTTTGACGTGACAGAAACCGACATTCTTCAGGCGAGGTACACGCCTAATTTTCAGCGCCTCATGGCATTCCAGATCGACCGCGCACAGGCCACTTACGATCAAGCTCTGGCCCAGCTTCCCGCCGCTGACCGCAAAGCACAACGCGCCGGGCTGGCCATGGCCGCCATTTATCGCACCTTGCTTGTGGAAATCGCGCGCGATGGTTCCCATGTGCTGCATCAACGCATCTCGCTCACGCCGTTGCGCAAATTATGGCTGGCTGGCAAAACCTGGATCACCGCATGAGCATTGCCGTCATTGGCGCCGGTTATGCCGGTCTCGCAGCAGCGGTCGAACTGGTTCGCAACGGGCAATCAGTAGAAGTTTTTGAAGCTTCTCGCAGCCTTGGCGGCCGCGCCCGCGCCGTAGAAATGGATGGATTCACTGTCGACAACGGCCAGCACATCCTGCTCGGTGCCTACAGCGAAACCCTGCGCCTGATGCGCATTGTCGGCGCCGACCCGCAGCACCTGCTCAAGCGCTCAGCCCTGCATCTTGAATTCCCCGGCGAGATGCGCCTCGTCGCACCGCGCCTGCCCGCACCCTTGCATATGCTGGCCGCCCTGTTGCTCGCCACAGGTCTTGACTGGCACGAAAAATGGGCGGCCATCCGTCTCATGCGCCGCCTGCAACGTCGGCAGTTTCGCATTACGCCTGACGTTTCCGTCACAACGTGGCTGGAAAACAATAAAACGCCGCCTCGCCAGCGCCGACTTTTATGGGAACCCTTGTGCGTCGCTGCATTGAATACGCCCGCCAAAAATGCCTCGGCCCAAGTTCTGGCGAATGTCCTCAGAGACAGCCTTGCCGCCTCACGCGAGGCCAGCGATTTGCTGCTGCCGCAAATTGATTTATCGGCACTGTTTCCCGAACCTGCGGCAAAATTCATCACGCAATGCGGCAGCGTCATCCGTCGCGGCCAGCGCGTTACCGATTTGCAACGCACCGACCAGGGCTGGCGCATCAATGGCCAAGGGCCGTTTGCCCACGTCGTGCTGGCGGTTGCCGCCTATCACCTCGCTGCGCTGGTGCCCGAACTGCAAGCGGAAGTGGAACACTTTGCATGGGAACCCATTGTCACCAGCTATCTCACCTACCCGGCCAGCGTCCGCCTGCCGCAACCCATGCTGGGCGTGGCCGATGGCACAGCACAATGGCTGTTCGATCGCGGCCAGCTTTGCGGACAAGCGGGGTTGATCGCAGCAGTCATCAGCGCGCACGGTCGGCATCTGGATTTGTCGATGGCAGAACGGGAAAGTCGCATTCACGCCGAAATTGCGCGAATCGTTCCGCACCTGCCTGCTCCATTGCGCACCCAAACCATTACCGAAAAACGCGCCACGTTCGCCTGCACGCCGAATTTACGCCGTCCTGCCACGCAAACCGCGCTGCCAGGTTTATGCCTGGCGGGGGACTATGTCGCCAGCGACTATCCCGCAACTATCGAAGGTGCGGTGCGCAGCGGTGTCAGCGCCGCCAGATCAATACTTGATTCAGCGGCTACCAGGTAGCAAACAAATGACAACTAAGTGGTAACTAAGCACCAACCAAGCGCCCCTCGGCAAGCCGCAACGTGCGGCCACAGCGGTCTGCCAATTGGTTGTCATGCGTGACCAGAATCAATGTAGTCCCCGCTTCGGCATTCATGGCAAACATCAGATCAATAATCTGCGCCCCCGTGGCGGCATCCAGATTTCCCGTCGGCTCATCGGCCAATAGTAATTGCGGCCGCAGGGCGAAAGCCCGCGCCAATGCCACCCGCTGCTGCTCGCCGCCCGATAGATGTTTCGGATAATGCGTCAGACGTGCGCCCAAACCGACGCGTGCAAGCATCGCTTGCGCCATTGGGCGTGCCTCGCCCTGCCCTGCCAGCTCCAGCGGCAGCATGACATTTTCCAGCGCCGTCAGCGCAGGCAGCAATTGAAACGACTGGAACACAAAACCCAGCGTCCGCCCGCGCAACGCAGCACGCGCATCTTCATCCAATGGCCCGAGGTCTTCACCCAGCAAACGTACGCTGCCTGCGGTTGGAACATCAAGACCTGCCATCAAGCCGAGCAAGGTTGATTTACCCGAACCCGATGCGCCCACGATGGCCACCGCTTCGCCCGCGCTCACGGCAAACGAAATATCATGCAGAATCGACAATATGCCCTCACCACTGGGTACCGTTTTGTTCAAAGCCCGTACTTCAATCACTGGAGTTTTCATGTTCAAGCGTTTTTCCTTTTTCATCCTGTTGCTGATCAGCCTGGTTGCCGCCTTAAGCGCGCATGCTACACAACTTGCTGCAATTGCTGCAGTCGCCCCGCACACCATTCTCGTCTTTGGCGACAGCCTGTCTGCCGGCTACGGCATCGCCGTCAGCGAAAGCTGGCCGGCCTTGCTTGGCGAACGGCTGAAGCAGGACAGAAAACCCTATGTTGTCCTCAATGCCAGCATCAGCGGTGAAACCACAGCCGGCGGGAACGCCCGCTTCGCCGCAGCATTAGAGCAAGCACACCCCGCCATCGTCATCCTCGCCCTGGGTGCCAACGACGGGCTACGCGGCTTGCCAGTCTCGGCAATGCAGGACAATCTTGCCATGATGATAAAGATGACCAAACAACACCAAGCGCGCGTCCTGCTCGTCGGCATGCGCCTGCCACCCAACTATGGCAGCGACTATACGCAGCACTTTGAAGCCGTCTTTCGCCGCTTGGCCAAACGCGAAAAAATCAGTTTGATACCTTTTCTGCTCGAGCCCATTGCCACAGATAGCCAGGCCTTTCAGGCCGACGGCTTGCATCCAACCGCCAAAGCACAACCGAAAATACTGGATCACATTTGGAAGCCCTTGCTCCCCTTGCTTGAATTGACGCCCGCAAAAAAATCATGACAACTCTGCCACGCACCAGTCACTCGCCAAACTCCGCACAAACGGAAACCGAACAACTAACCGAAACCGAAGCGGCCTACAGCCGCTTTGTGCCCAAGAGCTTTCTCCAACTACTTGGCGTAGATGACATTCGTACGGTACAACTCGGCCAGCAGGTTGAGCGATCCATGACAATTCTGTTTTCCGATATTCGCGATTTCACCTCGCTATCCGAGAGCATGAGCCCACAGGAAAATTTCAATTTCCTCAATTCCTACCTGGTGCAAATGGAACCCGTCATTACCGCGCATGGCGGCATCATCGACAAATATATCGGGGATGCCATCATGGCGCTCTTTCCCAACTCGCCGGACGATGCCCTGCGCTGCAGTCTTGCCATGCTGGCCAAGCTTGACGAATACAACGCCGGCCGGGAACGTGCCGGTTACCAACCCATCAAGATTGGCGTCGGCATCAATACCGGCATCGTCATCCTTGGCACGGTCGGCGGCGAGGGCCGCATGGATGGCACCGTGATTGGCGACGCAGTAAATCTCGCCTCGCGGCTGGAACGTCTGACCAAAGAATACGAAGTGCCGATTTTGATCAGCGAATACACCCTGAGCAGCCTTGAGAATACCAAGCCCTGGTCGCTGCGTTTTCTCGATCGCACACACGTACGCGGCAAGCATGACAACCAATCCGTTTATGAGGTCGTTGATGCCGATCCCCCGGCGCTACGCGTTGCCAAGAAAAACACACTGGGCATATTCCAGCAAGCGCTGGCGCACTATCACCTGGACAGTTTTTCTGCGGCCCATGCACATTTTTCGCGCTGTCTTGCCGATGTTCCAGACGATAGTGCTGCTCGCGCTTACCTGCTTCGCTGCGCAGCTGCCATGCAATTACCTAACCAGACGAACATACCTGCCAAAGAAACAGGCTTTACGTGGCATGACGAATACGCCTTGGGTATCACCACGCTGGATGCCGCACACCGAGGCTTGTTCAATGACATAAACAGTCTTACCCACGCTATCCAAACGTGCACTTTTCACGCAGAAAAATCGGCGCTGATATCGCCACTATTGACGCAAATACGTACAGCCGCCACACAAGCTTTTTTACTGCAAGAACAAATGATGCAAGACAAAAGCTACCCGTTTCTTGAGCTACACACGCGGCAACACCTGCGGTTTTTCGATTACCTCAAGGAACTCCAAGCCGAAATAGAGAACGATGGCGCAGATCATATTTACCTGGGTTTTCGGGTCAAAAACATGCTGACAGACTGGCTGATCAATCATGTTCTCAATACCGATCGTCACTTTGCGCATCACCTGAACGGACGTACTGTCGAACGCATCGCTGAATACCCCGGCGAACGAGTAATCAAGGAAAGCATCTAGTGCGCGATTGCCCAGCGCATCTTTTGCAATCAAGCTTCAAAACCAATAATGGCGTCTGGGTCACCTCACGACCCATCCTGCCAGAAGACATTGAGCGCGAACAGGCGTTCATCAAAAATTTGTCGCCTGAAACTCGCTATCGACGCTTCATGTGCACACTCAATGAACTCTCCTCAGCACAACTGCACCACTTCACACATATCGATTACCACCACACGATGGCCTTCATTGCCCTGCTAAAGGAAACAGGGGAAGAAATCGGTGTTTGCCGCTACGCCGCGAACCCTGCAGAAAAAACACTGGGAGCCTGCGAGTTTGCCATCGTAGTGGCCGATGAATGGCAAAGCCAGGGAATCGGCCACCACCTGATGACTCGGCTCATTGCTGCGGCAAAGGAGCAAGGCTTCTTGTGCATGACAGGTGACTTTCTTGCGGACAATACGCGCATGCTGAACTTTGTTTCCCGTTTGGGGTTTAAGTTATCAACCCATCCTGAAGATCATTGCTTAAAACGTGGTGTACTCTGGCTGAATAGGCACTAAGCTTGATTTGCCGTTGCATGAACTCTCCTATTGCCGCCGTATTGCCAGCGCCGACTTTTAAAGAATGAATTTTGAAAATTCTTCAGCGCCAGTTACCATAACCAAAGATATTGTTCACGAAAGACACCCCATGTCGCCTACCGCTACTATTCCGCTTCCTACATTATTTATCTCACACGGCTCACCCATGATGTCTATCGAGCCGGGCAGCACGGGGCCCGCCTGGGCGCGACTCGCTGCACGGCTGCCGCGCCCGCGCGCGATACTTTCCGTTTCAGCCCACTGGATGACTCACACGCCTGCAGTGAGTGCCGCCAAACACCCGGAAACCATTCACGACTTTTATGGGTTTCCCGCCCCAATGTATGAAATTCAATACACCCCCCCCGGCGCGCCAGATCTGGCAAAAAAAATATCCCAACTCATTCCCGGCATCGCCATTGATGTGGATCGTGGACTGGACCACGGCGCCTGGGTGCCCTTGCGTTACATGTATCCGCAGGCAGATATTCCCGTCGTGCAATTCGCGATTCAACCCAACGTCACACCCGAGGCTCACTTTAATCTCGGTCGGCAACTCGCCTCGTTACGCGAAGACGGCGTACTGATCATGGCCTCCGGCGCCATCACGCATAATCTGCGCGACATGGTGCGGGATGCCCCCGAGGGCATGGCGTTGCCCCACATCGGCGAATTTTGCAATTGGTTTGTTGACGCGCTAAACCATCGCGATCTGCCCGCGCTATTTGATTACCGACGGCAAGCCCCGCATGCCGTGCGCGTGCACCCAACCGACGATCACCTGCTGCCGGTCTACGTTGCGCTGGGCGCAGCAGACGAGAACGCGTCATTTGAAGTCGTGCATCGCGGCATGACCCTGGGTGCACTGGCAATGGATGCGTACCTGTTTAGCACCCCCTGATCAACATCAATTCGCGGTGAGGTTTAATCCGGCAACGGCATGGCGCGGCGATCCAGCAACGCCATCCAGCCGCGGATAACTCGATAGAGCACCCACACGCCCGTGCCGATGATGGCCAATATAGCTGCCGGAATCCCGATCAAGGTGATGAACAGCAACCCGGCAATCAACAGCCATAATGCAGCAAACCAAAAGCTGCGTAACTGCCAGCGCCAATGCGTTTCCAGCCAAGTGCCTCGCACTTGTTCCCGCGTAAGGTAATTAATGGTGATGGCAATAATCGACGGCCAGCCAAACACAAACGCGCCTACCACCGTGGCCGAAGTCAAGATGCCCGACAACGCCGACACTGCATGCAGCCCATACATCACATGCGCCCAGGCACGCGGGCCATCCAACTGGCTGTCACGATTTGCAATTACTTCAATGTCGTTACTCATAGTCCCAGCTCTCCCCAAAGTAAATCAATCCGTCGCTTGACGGTGGCATCCATCTCAATCGGTCGCCCCCATTCGCGTGCCGTCTCGCCCGGCCATTTGTTGGTAGCATCAATCCCCATCTTGCTGCCCAATCCTGCGATCGGCGAGGCAAAATCGAGATAATCAATAGGCGTATTTTCAGCGATCAGCGTATCACGCGCCGCATCCACGCGCGTGGTCACGGCCCAAACCACTTCTTTCCAATCGCGTACATCCACGTCGTCATCGGTCACGATGATAAATTTGGTATACATGAACTGACGCAGAAAACTCCAGATGCCGAACATGACCCGTTTGGCATGCCCTGGATATTGCTTTTTGATCGATACCACCGCCAGCCGATACGAGCAACCTTCTGGCGGCAGGTAGAAATCCACGATCTCCGGATACTGCTTTTGCAACAGCGGCACAAACACTTCATTTAACGCCACGCCCAGCATGGCCGGTTCATCCGGTGGCTTGCCGGTGTAGGTTGAGTGGTAGATCGGATCTCGCCGCATGGTGATGCGCTCAATGGTGAACACGGGGAACTCGGACTGTTCGTTGTAATACCCGGTGTGGTCGCCAAATGGCCCTTCTACCGCCGTCTCGCCCGGATGAATCACACCTTCCAGAATAATCTCGGCGCGCGCGGGCACGTGTAAATCCGAACCGATGCATTTCACCAGCTCTGTTTTGCTACCCCGCAACAAGCCCGCGAATTGATATTCAGACAAGGCATCCGGTACCGGCGTTACCGCACCCAAAATCGTCGCCGGATCACACCCCAGCACGACGGCTACAGGAAACGGCGCGCCTGGGCACGCCGCGCAATGATCCTGATAATCCAGCGCGCCGCCACGATGTGCCAGCCAGCGCATGATCACCTTGTTCGGTGCAATCACTTGTTGCCGATAAATGCCCAGATTTTGCCGTTTTTTTTGTGGCCCGCGCGTCACCGTCAGCCCCCAAGTAATCAAGGGGCCCGCATCGCCTGGCCAGCAGGTTTGTATCGGCAAACGGGACAGGACAACGTCCCGCCCTTCCCAGACAATCTCCTGGCAAGGCGCAGAAGTAATCACCTTCGGCCGCATGTTGAATACTTGCTTTAACAGCGGCAGTTTGTCCCAGGCATCCTTGATCCCGTGCGGTGGCTCTGGCTCTTTTAGCATCGCCAATAACTGGCCCACTTCGCGCAGGGATTTTTTCCAGTCACCGGTCTGCCCCATACCCAAGGCAACACGCTGCGGCGTCCCAAAAAGATTTGCCAATACGGGAATGGAGTGTCCTGTGGGATTTTCAAACAGCAGCGCCGGGCCGTCTGCGCGCAACACGCGGTCGGCAATCTCGGTCATTTCCAGATGCGGATCGACCGCAACAGCGATGCGTTTGAGTTCACCCATGGCTTCGAGCTGCTGCAAAAAGTCGCGCAAATCGTGATACTTCATTCGGTGTGCCTTAATACCCATGCAATATGCCATTGTAGCTGGCAGATAGGCGTGCTTTGCAGATCAAAACCAAGGCACAATACGCGCCTACCTACCCAACAATTTTACGCACCATGAGTTTCCCATCATCCATGACCCCTCAGACACGCCATGTGGCTTGAACAAACACTCGACGAAGCGCTAACCACGCTCGACGCAACACAACGACGGCGTCGCCTGCGGCAGATTGCCATTCCTGGCGCACGCTTGGTCATGGCCGATGGCCGCCAGTTGATTGATGCGTCATCCAACGACTACCTCGGCCTCGCACAACATCCGGTATTAAAGTCGCGTGCCATTGAATGGGTGCAGCGCTTTGGCGCAGGCGCTAGGGCGTCCCGCCTGGTCACCGGCACGCTTGAAGAAATGATCGCCTTGGAAGCGCGGCTTGCCGCATTCAAAGGCACCCAGGCGGCGCTGATTTTCAATTCCGGATTCCAGGCCAATGCCACCGTTTTACCCGCTTTATTCAAACTGGCTGGCGGACGTGAAGCCCTGGTGTTTACCGATGTGCTCAATCACTCCAGCCTGCATGCCGGCTGTCGCGCGGCGGGAGTGAAGCAAATTCAGTTTCGCCACAACGACGTAGCCCATCTTGACGAATTGCTCACGCAACACGCCCGGGGCCGCCCGGCATTCATCGTCACCGAATCTGTCTTCAGCATGGATGGCGACCGCGCCGATGTCACGGTGCTCAACGCACTCGCCACACGCCACGGCGCGGTGCTGTATCTCGATGAAGCGCATGCCAGCGGCGTGCTCGGCCCTCAGGGGCGCGGGCTGGCCTATGGTTTACACGACAGTAATCCATCGACTGTCATCATGGGCACGCTGGGCAAAGCCTTTGGTGCGGCCGGGGCTTACATCGCAGGCTCGCAGGCACTGATCGACTATTTGGTCAATCGCTGCACGGGCATCATCTATTCAACCGCCCCACCACCTGCAGCGTGTGGCGCGGTGCAAGCGGCACTGGAATTGATGCCGCATCTGGACGCCGAACGCGCCCTGCTCGCGCAACGTGGCGATGCCTTGCGCGATCGTCTTGCTGCGTTGGGCATAGATACGCTTCAATCTACCACGCAAATCATTCCTGCCGTGCTGGGCAGCGAAACTGCTGCACTGGCGGCACAACAGCGGCTTGAAGATCGCGGCGTACTGGCCGTTGCCATGCGTCCGCCTACCGTGCCAGCGGGCGGGTGCCGATTACGTTTTTCGCTCTCCTCCGCATTGCCCGATGCGGCTTTCGCACAGCTGCTCGATGCCGTGAACGTGCTCCAAGCCTAGCCATTTGTCATGCAGCGTCGCATTGCCCACCTCGACATGGATGCATTTTTTGCCTCTGTCGAGTTGCTCACCTACCCCGAGCTAAGCGGCCTGCCCGTCGCCGTGGGCGGACGCTCTGTGCCGCAGCCCACGCGTCAGGCTAACGGCAGCTGGCAATTCATGCGCTTGGGCGAGTACACCGGCCGTGGCGTACTCACCACCGCCACTTATGAAGGCCGTGCCTTGGGCATCCATTCTGGCATGGGCGTGATGCAAGCCGCGCGGCTCGCGCCCAATGCGATTTTGCTGCCCGCCAGTTTCGACGCCTATCGTCAGGCCTCGCAACGCTTTAAAGCGGCAGTGGCGAGCATCACCCCGCAGTTTGAAGACCATGGCATAGACGAGATTTATATCGACCTCACCGACCTGGATAGCGACACAGAGAGTAATACCCTCGCGCTCGTGCACCGCATCAAAACCGCGGTGAACAAAGCCACGAGGCTGACCTGCTCGGTGGGTGTAGCCCCCAACAAATTGCTCGCGAAAATCTGCTCTGACCTGGATAAACCCGATGGCATCACGCTCCTCACCATGGACGACGTCGCCTCGCAGTTGTGGCCCCTGCCGGCGAGAAAGATCAACGGCATCGGCCCGCGCGCGGGTGAAAAGCTCGCCGCGCTAGGCATTCAGACCATTGGCGAGCTCGCCCGCGCCGAGCCGATTTTCTTGCAGCAGCATTTTGGCCGCAGCTATGGCCACTGGCTACTGGAAGCTGCGCACGGGCGGGACAACAGAGAGATCGTGACCCACCGCGAACCCAAATCCACCAGCCGCGAAACCACCTTTGAGCGCGACCTGCACCCGCGCGACGACAAAGCCCAGCTGGGCGAAATTTTTACCGCGCTATGCAATCGCGTGGCGGACGACTTGAACAAAAAGGGCTATGTCGGCCGCACCATCGGCATCAAGCTGCGCTATGCCGATTTTTCCACCATCACCCGCGATGTGACCCTGCCTGAGGCCACCGCCAACGCCCAAACCATCCGCCGCGCCGCCGGCGAATGCCTGCGCCGCGTGCCGCTGGAACAACGCTTGCGCCTCATCGGCGTGCGTGTTGGTAGCCTCACTACCCCACAGGAGGACATCGCAACACAAGGGCAATTGCCGTTGGCTTGATAGCGCGGTACGACAAAACGATGAACAGTCAAAAAGTCGGCATTGGTGAGACGGCGTAATAACGAAATCCCAGCGTAAAAGTGGCTCTCTTAAGCACCTATTCCTCATCACTGAATTAATTTTGACTGATAGACTCACCTTGTAACAGGCAGAGAGCAAAGTTATCTATGCACTTTGAATCTGCACTCTTTATGCGTCAAAACAGTTGGACTTGAGTCAATTTTTCATTCGGACATGATGCTAGCCCATTACCCTGTGAATGCCTCAGTCTTTTGGCATCCTCAAAAAAGCCATCACCATGGATGGAGTGTTAATGGAACGACACTTCATAGCTGCTCAGCAAAGTCCGGGGGGCTGGTTACTCCAGGCACTAAGTCTTCGCAGTGCATCACAACGATTTGATTGGAAGACGTTTCCAGCACTCGAAGATGAATGCGGCAGCGCATTCTTTGCTGAATACCATCTTCTTGCTTGGACTAGCCTTCGAGAACCTCCTCAAAGGCTATATAACTCTCGTAAGACTTGAAGAAAAATTGGACCCACCTTTGCCACGTGAGCGCTACACCCACAGACTTGAGGAACTCGCGGGACGCCCAGAATGCCAAAGTTTAGAGCTGACAACTGCCGAATTAACAGTGCTCTCGAGGCTTTCTCCGTATGTAGAGTGGAAAGGTAAATATCCCCTTCCCAAAAAAGCAATTGAAATGTCTCACAAAACTGGCAGTACACGTGAACGTGACGCAGAAAATGCTCTTTGGTTACGACTTGTCCCTCTGTTAAAACTGCGAGCTTGGGTAATGAAAGGCGGACCAGAGTCTATGGGTGGTTATCGACTCTACATACAACGGCCAACAACTACTAAGACTGAAGAATAAACTCGCCAATGATTGAATAGCTGATCTCAGCAAACTAGGAAAGCCGAAAAATCTCCGAATCTAATTTCTGGTACTAGCCACCCAACCATGTCCCGCACCACCACCCTAATCCTCACCTCCTTCATTCTCATCGCGCTCCTCGCCCTGTCCGGCTTTAACCCGCATGACCGGGCGACGTGGTTTTTGGAGGTTTTGCCGGTGATGATTGCACTGCCGATTCTGTGGGCGACCTACCATCGCTTTCCACTCACCAATCTGCTCTATGCGCTGATCTTCGCGCATGCGCTAGTGCTCATGATCGGTGGTGCTTATACCTATGCGCAAGTGCCGCTGGGATTTCAGTTGCAGGATTTTTTTGGCCTGAGCCGCAACCCCTACGACAAGATTGGCCACTTCTTTCAGGGCCTTGTGCCTGCCATGGTGGCGCGTGAAATTTTGCTGCGCGGCGCGTTTGTGCGTGGCGGGAAAATGCTGGCTTTTATTATCGTCTGCATTGTGCTGGCGATCAGCGCGACGTATGAGCTCATTGAATGGTGGGTGGCGCTGGTCATCGGGCAAGGAGCAGATCAGTTCCTCGGCACGCAGGGCGACCCGTGGGATACGCAATCCGACATGTTCCTGGCGCTCATTGGCGCGGTCATGGCTTTGCTTTTTCTCTCGCGTGTGCACGATCGCCAAATGCGCCAGCTCAAAACTCCTGCTGTTACTTGATTTTATTGACTAGTCACACGCGAGGACTGTCCTCTCGCTGGCCACTCGGAAAAGTCGGCGCTTCGCAATCCAGCATCTCGTCTACGCAAAACCCGCCAAACCATCGTCGATTACTGCGGTAGTTTCATCACGGATGGAGCAACGGTTGCAGATTGAGTTCAGCCACCAGCCCCGCGAATATCGCCGCGCCAAACCAGTTGTTGTGGCGAAATGCCTTGAAACACTGCATGCGGTCGCGGTCACGAATGAGAAAAAAATGATAGATGGCTATCAGCGCTGCCACGGCGAGGCCTGACTGATACAGCAGACCAAAACCGAGCGCTTCGCCCACCATGGCGAGGATGAGCAAGGTCATGACATAACAGATCATCACCGCTGCCACATCAAACGAGCCGAAGGTGATCGCTGCTGTCTTGATACCAATTCTGAGATCATCCTCGCGGTCAACCATGGCATATTCCGTGTCATACGCCACTGCCCAAAAAATATTCGCGCCCAGTATCGCCCATCCAAAGGGCGGGACATGCCCCATCACTGCGGCGAATGCCATCGGGATGCCAAAGCCGAAGGCGATGCCGAGATAGGCTTGCGGGATGGCAAAAAAACGTTTGGTGAAGGGATAGCTTGCCGCAAGAAATACGGCCACCAGCGCAAGTGGCCAGATGTCTTGCCAGATCGGCAGAATCAACAGCCCGGCGCACAGCATGAGCGCCGCCGCCAACACCAGGGCCTCACGCGGTGAGACACGGCCCGCGGCCAACGGCCGGTCTTTCGTGCGCGCCACATGCGGGTCAAAATCACGGTCGGCCCAATCGTTAATCACGCAACCAGCCGAGCGCATCAAGAGCGTGCCCAGTGTAAAAATCCAGACCAGGAGTAGAGGCGGCTGGCCATGAGTGGCAATCCACAAGGCCCACAGTGTCGGCCAAAGCAAAAGCAGGATGCCGATGGGTTTATCCAGCCGCATCAGCTTTTCGTACGTGTTTAGTTTTTCGATGAGCGCTGTGTAATTCATGGACGAATCACGCCATGAAGAGGGCAGCTTGCCGTATCACCAGAACCGGCTTTTTGGCCACCCGCTAGCCGAGAAAAATCAAACCGGTTTTTCATCCAGTGATGCAAAAGCTCAAGCCGGGAAAACACCGGTAGATAAATAGCGGTCGCCCCGGTCGCAGATGATGCTGACGATGACAGCATTTTCAACGGTAGCCGCAATGCGCAAGGCAACATGCACGCCACCGCCGGAAGAAATGCCCGCAAAGATGCCTTCTTCACACGCCAGGCGCCGCGTCATGTTTTCGGCTTCTGCCTGGCTGACGTTTTCAACTTGATCGACACGGCTGGCATCAAAAATTTTGGGCAGATAAGCCTGGGGCCATTTACGAATGCCGGGAATTTGCGATCCTTCTTCGGGCTGGCAGCCGATAATGCGAACGGCTGGATTTTGCGCTTTCAAAAAACGCGAGCAGCCCATGATGGTGCCGGTGGTACCCATGCTGGAGACAAAATGTGTGATGCGTCCTTCTGTATCGCGCCAGATTTCTGGCCCGGTACCCTCAAAGTGCGACTGGGGATTATCGACATTGGCGAATTGATCCAGCACACGGCCCCGACCGGCGCGTACCATTTCTTCGGCGAGATCACGCGCAGATTCCATGCCGCCGGCTTTGGGTGTCAGAATGAGTTCAGCACCAAAGGCTTTCATGGTCTGGCGCCGCTCAATGCTTTGATTCTCGGGCATGATGAGCACCATGCGATAACCCCGCATCGCGGCGGCCATGGCCAAGGCAATGCCGGTGTTGCCTGAAGTGGCTTCAATCAGCGTGTCGCCCGGCTTGATTTCGCCCCGCGCTTCAGCATGTAAAATCATGGAGAGCGCGGGCCGATCTTTAACTGACCCAGCAGGGTTATTGCCTTCCAGCTTGACCAGAATCACATTGCTGCGTTGAGCATTTTCTGCTCCAGGCAAACGCTTGAGCTGAACCAGCGGGGTATTGCCAACAAAATCTTCCAGTGTTTTCCAGGTCATGGGGGATGCTTTCAGATTACTCACTGACTCAGGCAGCGAATGTAATCAGCCACGCCGTCAGTTACCGAGACAAATTCATTTTTGTAGCCTGCATGGCGTAGCTGTGTGAGATCCGCCTCGGTAAAGCTTTGGTATTTACCCTTTAAGGCCTCAGGAAAGACAATGTATTCAATGGCACCTTGCGCGACCAGCTCAGCCAGCGGCAAAGCGGGCAATCCATCTGAGCTGCGGCAGGCATTAACTGTCGCCACCGCGAGCTCATTGAAGCTTTGCGCGCGCCCGGTACCCAGGTTGTAAATGCCGGAAACACCACTTTCAAGAAACGCCATGTTGACCTTGACGACATCGGCCACATACACAAAATCGCGTTTCTGCTCGCCATTGCCATAGCCATCAAAACCTTCAAACAGTTTGACTTTGCCCTGGCTGCGGTATTGATTGACGTGATGAAAAGCCACCGAGGCCATACGCCCTTTATGTTGCTCGCGCGGGCCATACACATTGAAATAACGAAAGCCGGTAATTTGCGCGTCGGTGCTGGCCGCATGCGACCCTAGTCGGCGGCGCACGACTTGATCGAACAGAAATTTTGAATACCCGTAAACATTCAATGGCGCTTCAAACTCACGTTGCTCACGAAAGACATTGCCACCACCATAGACAGAGGCGGAAGAGGCATAGAGAAAGGGCACTTCCTGCTCTTGGCAGTGATTCAGCAAAGACAACGAGTAGCGATAATTATTGGCCATCATGTAGCGACCATCGGTTTCCATTGTGTCTGAACAAGCACCTTGATGCAAAACCGCTTCAAGATGCCCATCAAAATGACCATGCGTGACCATATCGATAAACTCTTGCTGATCAAGATAGTCGGCAATGTCGCAATCAGCGAGATTGCCGAATTTATCTGCTTGAGCAAGGTTATCGACGGCAATAATCTCGGTGATGCCACGTTCATTGAGCGCTTTGACAAGATTAGATCCGATAAATCCACATGCACCAGTTACGATGTAATACATAAGCAACCTCTATGGTTTGGTTAGTGTGCTACTTCTAAAGCAAAGCGCTTTGTTTTAATTCATCCAGTGAACACGTTGCCGTGCCCAATTTACCGACTACCACGCCCGCGGCGCGATTAGCCAGGAACAGCGCCTGGTCAAGCGGCAAGCCACTAGCCAGCATCACGGCCAGCGTAGCGATTACGGTATCACCCGCACCGCTGACATCATAAACTTCACGCGCAACAGCGGCTTCGTTGCGCACGCCATCTGCTGAAAACAAGGTCATGCCTTCTTCGCTACGTGTGACCAGCAAGGCGGTTAGATCAAGCGATTCACGCAACTGCTGCGCTTTGGCGACAAGCTCGGCTTCGTTTTGCCATTTGCCGGTAACTTCACGCAGCTCTGCACGATTGGGCGTGAGCAAAGTGGCGCCTGCATAGCGCGCGTAGTCTTCACCTTTGGGGTCGACCAGCACGGGCTTGCCCGCATCCTTTGCGCGCTGTATCATTTCAGTGATGTGTGTCAAGCCGCCTTTACCGTAGTCAGACAAAATCACGACGTCGCAATCTGCAAGCCGTGCGCTGAAATCAGCCAGCTTCGCGCGCAGCACTTCGTGATCCGGCGTGTTTTCAAAATCAATGCGCAAGAGCTGTTGTTGCCGCCCAATCACGCGTAGCTTGACGGTGGTATTCAGCCCGGCATCTTCATGCAAACTGGATTCGATGTTCGCATCAGACATCAATTGCGCCAGCGTTTTTCCCGCCTCATCGGCACCTACGACTGAGAGCAAAAAAACCCTGGCTCCCAATGCTGCACAATTCCTCGCCACGTTAGCCGCGCCACCGGGCCGCTCTTCGACTTTTTCGATTTTCACGACAGGCACAGGCGCCTCAGGCGAAATGCGCGATACCTCGCCAAACCAGTAACGGTCGAGCATGACATCGCCCACAATGAGCACGCGTGCAGCAGCGGTATCAGGTAATGAGGTATTCATAAGCAGCCCTGAATAGGGATAAACTTTTGCGCATGATCGATTTGCGAATGATTGCGGATTTTCATAGGAGTTCTATACGCTAGATCGTGATATCAAATTCTTCTGTGCGCTTGGGTGGGTAAGTTTCCCACCCACCGCAGCCTGGGCAGCGCCAATAAAACTGGCGCGCTTTAAAACCACAGGCATCGCAACGATAGCGTGCGACTCGCCGTGTGTGGTTATGAATCAAGTGCTTGACCAGCTCCAGATCAGGGCGACGGGCTTCGGACGAAACCAGCACCTGCGCTTCAAGAAATTTTTCCAGCCCAAGCAAAGTAGGATTGCGGCGCAGCTCATCGCGCGCAAGCTGATAAGCCGCTTCAATATGACCTTCTTCAATTTCAACTCGCAAGACAACGTCGAGTAAATCAAGCGAGGGGTGACGCTCTTGCCAGGCACGCAGCAATTCAACACCCTCGGCCTTGCGCCCCAACTGGGTGTACGCTGTCATCAAGCGGTCAGCCACCAGCCCGACATACATCGGATTGTATTGCTCAATGCGTTTCCAATAGTCAATCGCCGCACCCCAGGAGTACCGACTTTGCGGCATGTCGCCAGCACCGACTTTTACTTCGCAATCGCCTAGCAACAAAAGTGCACGAACACATTTCCGGTTACGCGTCAGCGCAGTCTGTAGAAGCTCCCGGGCTTCATCCACCTGCCCGCTCAACAAGGCATTGGCAGCCATTTCACAGTGAAACTCTGCAACAGCCTTTTGCCACAGATGATCCGCATGGTTAGGCAAGGCTTCGGCGATTTCAATGGCTTTCTTCCATTCTTTTTCTTGCTGATAAATTTCCAGCAAATTTTTAAGGGCGTCTTCATCGCGCTCTGTGCCGCGCAACTTGAGAAAAATTTCTTCGGCACGATCCAGCAAACCCGCTTTGAGATAATCCTGCCCAAGTTCAGATAGTGCATGTAATCTCTGTGCCGGGTCCAGCGCATCGCGATCAATCAGATGCTGATGCATGCGAATGGCGCGATCCGTCTCGCCACGGCGGCGGAACAAACTGCCTAACGTAAAGTGCAGTTCAATTGTTTCCGGATCAACCCGTGCCGCTTCGATAAAGGCTTCGATCGCTTGGTCGGGTTGTTCGTTGAGAAGAAAATTCAGCCCTTTGAAGTAAGAGTGGGGCAAAGCCCGTGACTCATTGACCAGCTGCTTGATATCAATACGCGCAGCAATCCAGCCGAGCACAAAAAATCCGGGTATTGCGAGTAACCACCAAAGCTCAATTTCCATTGTTTTATTTGGCGCTTACGCGCTTAAGCATTCACGCATTGTCTTTAGCCTTGCGGCGGCGCGAGAAGCTGATCGCCGCAGTTAATCCGACAGCGACACCGAGTGTAAAAACAGTCAGAATGACGAGCGAAATAGGCGCTGTCCATTCTTGACCAAAAAAAAACCGCAGCAGCATCGTGCCGCTATTTTTGATCGCCAAACCCAGCAGAGCAAAAAAAAGGAGGGCGCGAATCACCCACAGGAAAAATCGGAATAAAGTCGGCATCATAATCAGTCAGGCAGTATGCAAGCAGCAGAATGAAAAAAGCGGCACCTAGTAGCAGGTACCGCTTTTATACAACGTTACTGTGACATTCACGGCTTTGTTAGCCCAAGATCAACCCGCTCCCGCAACTCTTTACCGGCTTTGAAGTGGGGTACGTACTTTTCAGGCACGTTAACCTTCTCACCCGATTTAGGGTTACGACCAATCCGTGGCGGGCGATAGTTCAATGAAAAACTACCAAACCCACGGACTTCAATGCGGTCTCCACTGACCAGGGCCGCAGAGAGCGCATCGAGCAAGACTTTTACCGCGTAATCGGCATCTTTCGCCCCTAATTGCGGAAAACGCTCTGCCAACCGGTTGATAAGTTCCGATTTAGTCATGATGGCAGCGAATTATTGCTGCTTGAGCTTGGCTTTAAGCAAAGCACCCAAGCTCGTCGTGCCAGCATTACCTGCACTCTCTGAAGCCAGCTTCTGAATTGCAGAAGACTGCTCAGCCTGATCCTTGGCCTTGATGGATAGATTGATAGAACGCGTTTTGCGATCCACGTTAATGATCATTGCCTCTACCACATCGCCTACTTTCAGATGCTGTGTCATGTCTTCTGTCCGCTCACGCGAAAACTCGGACACCCGCAGATAGCCTTCGACATCATCACCCAGATCAATCACCGCACCGCGTGCATCAACACTTTTCACCGGGCCAGTCACCATGCTGCTCTTGTCGTGAGTCGCTACGAAGCTGGTGAATGGATCGCCATCAAGCTGTTTAACGCCCAGAGAAATACGCTCTTTTTCAACATCAATAGCCAGCACCAATGCCTCGAGCTCATCACCCTTCTTGAAATTTTGCTTGGCTTCTTCACCAGGCGTCGACCAGGATAGGTCGGAGAGATGGATCAAACCATCAATACCGCCGGGCAGACCGATAAACACGCCAAAATCAGTGATCGACTTGATCAGGCCTTTGACTTTATCGCCCTTCTTGTGATTCATCTCAAAATCCTCCCATGGGTTGGGAATGCACTGCTTCATGCCCAATGAGATGCGGCGACGCTCTTCATCAATTTCAAGAATCATGACTTCAACTTCATCGCCCAATTGGACAACCTTGGTCGGATGAATATTCTTGTTGGTCCAGTCCATTTCTGAAACGTGCACCAAGCCTTCGATGCCCTGTTCGATTTCAACAAACGCGCCGTAGTCAGTCAGATTGGTGACATTACCAAACAGACGCGTTCCAGCGGGGTAACGCCGTGCGATGCCCACCCATGGATCTTCACCCAATTGCTTCATGCCCAGGCTTACACGATTTTTTTCTTGGTCAAACTTGAGCACCTTGGCGGTGACTTCATCACCGACATTGATCACTTCGCTCGGGTGGCGCACGCGACGCCAAGCCAGGTCGGTAATGTGCAGCAGACCATCAATCCCGCCGAGGTCCACAAACGCACCGTAGTCCGTGATGTTCTTGACGATGCCCTTGATGATCGTGCCTTCCTTGAGCACTTCCAGCAGTTGTTGACGGTCTTCACCCATGGTTGCTTCCATCACCGCACGGCGGGAAACCACCACGTTGTTACGCTTGCGATCGAGCTTGATGACTTTGAATTCGAATTCTTTGCCTTCAAAAGGCGTGGTGTCTTTAACGGGGCGGGTATCTACCAGCGAACCCGGCAAAAAGGCACGAATGCCATTCACCATGACCGTGAGGCCACCTTTGACTTTACCGCTGACAAAACCCTTGACCAACGTACCGTCGATCATTGCTTTGTCGAGATCATTCCAGGCAGAAATGCGCTTGGCTTTTTCGCGCGATAAACGCGTCGCGCCGTAGCCGTCTTCAAGCATTTCAATAGCCACTTGAACAAAATCGCCCGGAGCGACTTCAAGCTCGCCACGTTCGTTTTGAAACTCTTCAATAGCAATCGCGCTTTCCGATTTGAGGCCGGCGTTAACGATGACAAAATTTTGATCCAGACGAATCACTTCGGCCGTAATCACTTCACCGGCGCGCATTTCCTGACGCTGGAGGCTTTCCTCAAATAATGCGGCAAAGCTTTCCATGGATGAATTTTCGGCAATAGCAGTAGTTGACATTAGGCTTGGTACCTTACAGGTTTTTGTCACTCACGTGACAGGTTGGTTTCTCTTCGCTGGCTCAACGGTTAGTCTTGCCAGCACGCGGGATAAAACTAAAACACTCTAAAACAAGGCCTGCACAGCATATCTGACATCTTAGTCACAAACTTTTCACAAGCTTTCTGTAACCACCGCCATCACTGCATCGACCGCTTCTGCAATCCCCATCTGGGTGGTATCAACCAAGTGAGCATCTTTACATTGACGAAGAGGCGCTTCGCTCCGCTGAGCGTCGCGTTCATCCCGTATTTGCAAATCCTGCAAAAGGCCGAACATATTAGCAGCTAAGCCCTTTGCGATCAACTGTTTATAACGCCTTTCTGCCCGTGCCTCGGCTGAGGCTGTCAGGAACACCTTGACAGTGGCTGACGGGAAGACCACCGAGCCCATATCGCGCCCATCCGCCACCAATCCCGGGAAGCGTCGCCATGCTCGCTGACGCGCCAATAAAGCCGCGCGAACCTCGGCAATGGCTGCCACGCGCGAGGCGCCTGCAGAGGCTTCTTCGGTACGAATCGCATCGGTAACATCGTCTGCATTCAGGAAAACATATCCGTTTTCAAAGCGTGCAGGCAAGGTAGCCGCCAACGCCGCCACCCTGGGTGCATCATCCAGCGCAACGCCTGCACGAACCGCCGCCAATGCAGTGAGCCGATACAGTGCGCCGCTATCCAGATAGTGATAGCCCAGCTTTGCCGCGACTAACGACGCGACTGTCCCTTTGCCAGAAGCCGAGGGACCATCAATGGCAATGACAGGTGCCGAAATCTCGGCCAGCGCGGCAAAGTAATCCGGAAATGTTTTGCGCACGCAATCCGGATCGTTAATCACCACAGGCACACCTGCTAACGCCACCAACGAAAAGCACATTGCCATGCGATGATCATCATAGGTATCCACCACCACGTCACGACGAAAACTCGGCGCTGGTGAGACGGCGATCCAATCGCTCCCTTCCTCGATGACAGCACCGAATTTGCGCAATTCAATTGCCATTGCGGCGATACGATCAGTTTCTTTCACCCGCCAGGAGCCAATATTGCGCAGCACGCAACGACCCTCGGCAAATAATGCACACACGGCCAGCGTCATGGCGGCATCGGGAATGTGGTTCAGATCAAGATCGAACGCCTTGATTTTTTCTGTCGCCTTTGATCCTGCCCTGGCCTCAATATAATTCTCGCCCCACACGATTTGCGCACCAAGAGATTCCAGCGCATAGGCAAATTGAACATCGCCCTGAATGCTGTTTTTAGCAACGCCTTCCACGCGCACCGGCCCGCCGCCAAGCAATCCCGCCGCAAGAAAATAGGATGCAGAAGACGCATCGCCTTCAACATGTAAAACGCCGGGACTGCGATAGCGCTGCCCGGCGGGAATGATAAAACGCTGCCAGCCTTCACGTTGCACCTTCACGCCAAAGCGTGCCATGAGATTGAGCGTGATCTCGACATAGGGTTGAGAAATCAACTCCGTAGTAATTTCAATCACCGCTGCCTGGCCGCCGAGTGGCAAAGCCATCAACAAGGCGCTGAGAAACTGCGAGGACACATCGCCGCGCAAGCGAATGGGTTGCCCCAGTTGAATCGTCGCGGGGAAAACTTCCAGTGGCGGAAAACCGGCCTCGCCGGTATAGCGCACATCCGCGCCGACCTGGCGCAAGCCATCCACCAGATCGCCGATCGGGCGCTCATGCATGCGCGGCACACCACTCAAGCGATAATGCCCGCCGGACAAGGCCAGCGCTGCAGTCAGCGGGCGAATCGCGGTACCGGCATTGCCCATGAAAAGATCAGCTGCTTTTACCGGAAATGCACCGCCACAGCCTTCGATTCGCCATGTACGATCATCAATCGCCGTCATGCCAACACCGAGTTTTTTCAGCGCGGCCAACATCACCTGCGTGTCATCGGCCATCAGCAAGTCACGAATTTCCGTCGCGCCTTCAGCCAGCGCAGCCAACAGCAACATGCGGTTGGAAATGCTTTTTGAGCCCGGCAGACGGACACAGCCAGATGCCGTGCGCAATGGCGGCAAGACTAGCGTGTCCATCATTCTCCCGGGGGGGTGAGACTATCGAGCCACGCATCCCGCCGCGTGCGGGCGGTGTCGAACATGGCCTGCAAACCTTCGGCATCCGCTCCGGCCAACAACACACGGGCGCGCATTAATTCCACCATGTAGGCATCGAGTTCAGTTAGAAGGGCTGATCGATTGGCCAAACAGATATCGCGCCACATCTCGGGATGGCTGCTGGCAATGCGGGTGAAATCACGAAAGCCGCCGGCGGCAAAACCAAACAACTGATCAGAGTCGGCGCGCTGGGCAAATTCATGCACCAGGACGAACGCCAAAAAGTGCGGCAAATGACTCACAGCGGCGAATATCCGATCATGATCTTCCGCATCCAGCCGGGAAACCTCTGCACCACAGGCCCGCCATACACGTGTAACCAGGGTGATGTGTTCCTCGGCGTTTTCTGCCAGCGGCGTCAACACGACACGTTTTTGATGAAAAAGATCCGCCGTGGCCGCTGCCACACCGCTTTTTTCTGCACCGGCAATCGGGTGGCCCGGCACAAACTGCACGCACCGCGCGCCAAGCGCTTGGCGCGCGGCTGTCACCACATCCGCCTTGGTACTGCCACCATCGGTAATAACTGTTGTCGATGACAAACAGGGCGCCATCGATGCCAAAACTGAGGCGACTTGCCCAACCGGCACCGCCAGAAAAACAAGATCTGCACCAGCCAATGCATCTGCCCAATCATGAGCAATGGTATCAATAGCGCCACGCTGCTGTGCTTCGACCAAGGCAGCTTGTGTACGCCCCATACCGACGACTTCAGTGACCACGCCAGCCGCTTTAAGTGCCAATGCAAATGAGCCACCAATGAGGCCCACACCACAGACGACAACTTTGCCCAATTTCATGTGGATAAGGCTTTTTCAAGCGTCAAAAGAAAGCGCTGGTTTTCCGCTTCGCGCCCTATGGTTACCCGCAAATGATTGGGCATGCCATAGCCACCCAGGGGGCGCACAATCACGCCTTGCTTGAGCAGACGCTGATTGATTGCCGCACCGTCGGCCACGGCAACCGTAATAAAATTGCCATGCGATGGAATATGTTCCAGACCAAGACGCTTCACCCCACTGATGAGCTGCTCCATGCCCTGACGATTGAGCGTGTAGCTTTCAGCAAGAAACAGATGATCGTCCAGCGCAGCCAGTGCAGCAGCCAAACCGAGATTGCCGACATTGAATGGCTGACGCACACGATTCATCAGATCAGCCACCCCAGCCTGCGCCACCGCATAACCGACGCGCAAACCGGCCAGTCCGTAGATTTTGGAGAAAGTGCGGGTTACCACCAGATTCGGGAAATCCATGATCCAGGCAATGCTATCCACCCGCTCGGCCGGCGGCAGATATTCAGTGTAAGCCTCGTCAAGCACCACCACTACATGCGGTGGAATGCGTTCGATCAACGCGCGCAATTCGGCATGCGGCAAAAACGTGCCGGTTGGATTATTTGGATTCGCGATCCACAGCACGCGCGTATCCGGGCGAATGGCAGCCAGCATCGTCGCTGGGTCATGGCCGTAATGACGTGCCGATGCAATGATCGTCTCGGCGCCAGTTATCTCCGTGACCAGCGCATAAATGGCAAACGCATATTCTGCCACCACGCTGGAACGTCCGGCAGAAAGGAAAGCCCGCGCCACCAGGTCAAGCAGATCATTCGAGCCATTGCCCAGCACAATCTGCTCCGCCGCCACACCATGACGCTCAGCCAGCGCCGCAATCAACTCGAACTGATCCGGATAGCGCTCGGCACCGGCCAGCGCCGCCTCGATTGCCCGCTGTGCCAACGGGCTCATACCCAGCGGATTCTCATTAGAAGCCAGCTTGATGATTTTTTCCGGCGAAATACCCATTTCACGCGACAACTGGGTAATTGGTTTGCCCGGAAGATAAGGTGAAATGCTGCGGATATAAGGCAGCGCGTGTGAAGCAGTGTTCATGATTGAAATCTCAAAAAAGCTAATGGAAGACTAATAAGCAGCTTTAGGGTAGGAGCCCAGCCGTTTAACGAAATCAGCCCGATGTTCAAGCGCCTCAAGGGCTTGAGCCACCGCTGCGTCTTGTTGATGGCCATCAATATCAAGGTAAAAGACATACTCCCAACGTTTGCCCCCCCAGCTGCGTGCCGGGCGCGACTCAAAGCGCGTCATTGAAACCCCTTGTTCTGCCAGCGGCGCCAATAGGTGATACACCGCACCGGGTTGATTTTTTGCCGAACAGATGAGCGAGGTTCGGTCATTTCCTGACGGCCCGGCATCATGTTCTGCAATGACAACAAAGCGCGTCGTATTGCTGGGGTCATCCTCAATATTAGTTGCAAGAACAGGTAGCGCATATAACTCCGCAGCCTTCTCCCCGGCGATAGCTAGTGCATTTTTTTGTTGTGTGGCAAGCCGAGCTGCCTCGGCATTACTGACAACCGCAACGCGCGCGACTGCAGGCAGATGATGATTCAACCACTCATGACATTGCGCCAGTGACTGGGCATGGGAATACACATGCGTTGCCGACTGCAAATCAACATGGCCCATTAATTGGTGATGAATCGGTAAATTAACTTCACCGCAAATCATTAAAGGGGAAGCAAGCAACAAATCCAGCGTGCGCGCAATCGCCCCTTCCGTTGAGTTTTCCGCGGGCACGACGCCATAGTGTGCGGTACCGGCTTGCACAGCACGGAAAATTTCGTCAATCGAGGGGCAAGGTAAAAACGTCGGCGCAGCACCAAAATGCTTGATCGCTGCAGCTTCTGAATAAGTACCTGCCGGGCCAAGATAGGCAATAGTCAGCGGCTGCTCCAGCGCCAGGCACGCAGACATCACTTCACGCACAATATGCTGGGCTGCAAAGGCCGGGAGCGGGCCGGAATTGGCTTCAGCCACACGACGCAAAACCTGGGCTTCGCGTTCTGGCCGATAAATCGCCCCCTGTTTGAGTTTGCCTATGCGCTGGGCAATTTTGGCGCGCTCGTTAATAAGGCGCAACAAATCAGCATCCAGCGCATCAATCCCTTCGCGCAGCTTCTTTAATTCCTGCTCTGCATCAGTCATGCATGCCCTCCAATGGCAAATACCGTACATCAAGCACGCCTTCAATTTTGCGGATGGCATCAATCACGCGGGGCTTGACCCTGCTATCCACATCCACCAAGGTGTATGCCATTTCGCCGCGTGATTTATTTACCATATTATGAATATTCAACCTAGCCTCTGCCAGCGCCGTTGAAATCTGCCCCACCATATTCGGCACATTGGCATTGGCAATCGCAATCCGGTCGCTCGATTCACGCGGCATGCTGACGTTGGGAAAATTCACCGCATTGATCACATTGCCATGTTCAAGAAAATCTGCTAACTGATTAATCACCATCACGGCGCAATTTTCTTCAGCCTCACGTGTTGAAGCTCCCAAATGCGGTAGAGCAATAATTCCCGGGCTTTTATTGACAACAACTGACGGAAAATCACACACGTAATGCCCCAGCTTTTTTTCTTTCAACGCAGCAACAACAGCGGCTTCATCAACAATACCCGCACGAGAAAAATTAAGAAGTACTGCACCTTGCCTCATGCTACCGATATTGCCTGAATTGATCAGATGATTCGTGGCTTCGACCAAGGGAACATGCAAAGTGACAAAATTTGCCTGCCGTAGCACCTCGGCAACGCTATTCGCTTTTTTTACCCGAGCAGGCAGGCTCCATGCAGCATCCACGGTAATTTCCGGATCGAACCCCAGCACATGCATACCCAGTTTTATTGCGACGTCGGCTACCAGGCAACCCACCTTGCCCAGACCAATGATGCCCAATGTCTGCCCAGCTAACTCAAAGCCTGAGTACAGCTTCTTGCCATCCTCCACCTTGCTTTCCATATCAGGATCAGCCGGATCAAGCATGGCAACAAACTGGAGTGCTTCAGATAAATTTCTTGCCGCAAGAAGCATTCCTGCGATAACCAGTTCTTTTACGGCATTGGCATTTGCGCCCGGCGCGTTAAATACCGGCACTCCGCGCGAACTCAACAGCTTGACCGGGATGTTGTTGGTGCCTGCACCTGCACGACCAACCGCCCTTACGCTGAGAGGAATCGTCATGGCATGCATATTCGCAGAGCGCACAAGAATCGCATCTGGCGCATTGATATCCTTGCCCGCAAGATAGCGAGCTTCCGGCAGGCACTTGAGGCCTGAGGCAGAAATCTGGTTCAGTAGCAGAATTCTGTAGGGGTCAGCCATTACATCACCCGTGAGCGATTGCAAATTCTTCCATGTAGGCGACCAGTTTTTTAACGCCTTCAATCGGCATGGCGTTGTAAATGGAAGCGCGCATTCCACCCACTGAGCGGTGTCCTTTCAATTGAATCATGCCCTGAGCTTGTGCGCCCTTGATAAAGGCGTCATCCAGCGCAGCATCTTTCAATGTGAAGGGGACGTTCATCAGTGATCGGTCTTCAATACGGACCGGATTGCTGTAAAACGAACTGCGATCAAGATAGTCATAAAGCATGCCGGCTTTCTCGGCATTGACTTTCTGCATCGCCGTCAAACCACCCTGCCGCTTGAGCCATTGGAACACCAAGCCGGCAATGTAAATACCATAAGTAGGTGGTGTGTTGTACATGGAGTCGTTGTCCGCATGCGTCTTATAGTCAAGCATGGTTTGTGGCTGCGGCACGCCTTGGCCAATCAGGTCATCACGCACAATCACCAGCGTGAGCCCGGCGGGGCCGATATTCTTTTGCGCGCCCGCATAGATAAGACCATATTTACTGACATCGACTGGCTGCGAAAGAATATTCGAAGACATGTCGCAAACCAATGGCACATTGCCGGGCAAAACCGACAAATCCGGCACCCAGTGGAACTCAACGCCGCCAATGGTTTCGTTCGCGGTGTAGTGCACATAGGCGGCATTCGGGTCAAGCTTCCAATTGGCCAAAACGGGAGCATAGGAAAAATTTTCATCTTCGCTGGAAGCCACTACATTGACCTGGCCAAAACGCTTGGCTTCCTTGATGGCTTTTTTTGCCCATTCGCCGGTGTTCACGTAATCCGCACTGGCCTTGCCGCGCAACAGATTGATCGGAATCATCTCGAACTGCAACGTGGCGCCCCCTTGCAAAAACAGCACCCTATAGTTGGCTGGTATAGCTAACAGCTCACGCAGATCAGCCTCTGCCTGCGCATGGATACCCATGTACTCTTTGCCACGGTGGCTCATTTCCATGACCGATTGACCGCTGCCATGCCAGTCCAGCATTTCTTCTGCTGCCTGCTTGAGGACTGCCTCGGGCAAGGCCGCCGGGCCCGCGCTAAAGTTGAATAGTCGTGCCATGCTGATCCTTATGCCTCCGCCTCAGGTTTTTCTGGATTCTCTGGGGAGAGCACGTCATCACTCAGCCCCTCATCCATATCTTCATCTAGCCCCTCTGTCTCTACCACTTTTTCAAGACCGGCAAGATAGGTTCCGTCATCGAGATTAATCAAGGTCACGCCTTGGGTTGAACGTCCCATGGCGCGAATATCATTCACCGGTGTACGAATCAATACACCTCCGGTAGAGATCAGCATGATCTCTTCACGCGTCTCACCCAAGGCGGCCAGAACGGCAGCAACAACGCGTCCGTTACGTTCTGAAGTTTGAATGGCGATCATGCCTTTAGTGCCACGGCCATGGCGCGTATACTCGGCAATCGGCGTGCGTTTTCCATACCCGTTTTCTGTTGCCGTCAAGACTGACCACGCTTCACTGTCGGCGACCAGCATCGATATCACGCGCTGCCCGTCTTCGAGCATCATGCCGCGCACACCACGTGCTTCGCGGCCCATCGGGCGGACATCTTCTTCATCAAACCGGACGGCCTTGCCTGCGTCAGAAAACAGCATCACATCGCAGCGCCCATTGGTAATAGACACCCCAATGAGATGATCCCCCTCATCCAGACCCACCGCGATAATGCCAGCCTTGCGAGGATTGGCAAAACTGGTTAGCGGCGTTTTCTTGACCGTGCCTCTGGCGGTGGCCATAAAGATGAAATGTTGCTCATCAAATTCTTTCACCGGCAGAATAGCCGTAATTTTCTCGTCTTTTTCAAGCGGGAACAGATTAATGATAGGTCTGCCACGCGACGTACGCGTGCCTTCCGGTGCCTCATAAACCTTCAGCCAATACACGCGGCCACGACTGGAAAAACACAAAATGTAATCGTGGGTATTGGCGACAAACAAACGATCCACAAAATCGTCATCCTTGACCGCCGCCGCCTGCTTACCGCGCCCACCACGCTTTTGCGCCCGGTAATCGGCCAGCGGTTGACGTTTGATATAGCCGGAATGCGATAGGGTAACAACCATATCCTCGCGCACAATCAAGTCTTCCAGGCTGATATCTGCGGTATCGAAGACGATTTCTGAACGTCGGGCATCGCCATATTGCGCTTTGATCGCGGCCAGCTCTTCGCCAATGATGGCGGTAATGCGCTCAGGGCGGGCCAGGATATCGAGCAAGTCCAGAATCTGTGCCATCACCTCGCGATACTCGCTGACAATTTTATCTTGCTCAAGGCCAGTCAAGCGCTGCAGACGCAGTTCAAGGATCGCCTGCGCTTGCGCATCCGACAACAAATAACCATCTAGCGACATGCCAAATTCAGGCGCCAGGCCATCAGGCCGCGAAGCTTGTGCGGACGTGCGTTCCAGCATGCCCTCAACCAGCTCAGAGCGCCAGATGCGGCCCATCAGGCCACGCTTGGCTTCAACTGGCGTCTGTGCCGCTTTAATGAGCGCGATGATTTCATCCACATTCGACAAGGCAACGGCCAAACCTTCAAGAATATGCCCGCGCTCGCGCGCCTTGCGTAACTCAAACACGGTGCGCCGCGTAACCACTTCACGCCGGTGGCTAAGAAAGCACTCCAGCATTTCCTTCAGATTGAGCAACCGTGGCCGACCATCAACCAGAGCCACCATATTCATGCCGAACGTATCTTGCAACTGCGTCTGCTTGTACAAATGATTGAGGATCACTTCGGGCACTTCACCGCGCTTTAACTCGATCACCAAGCGCATGCCAGACTTATCCGACTCATCCTGAATGTGCGCGATGCCTTCTATTTTCTTTTCATGTACCAGTTCGGCGATTTTCTCCTGCAGCGTCTTTTTGTTAACCTGGTAAGGTAGCTCATCAACGATAATGGCCTGCCGACCATTACGCTCAATGTCTTCAATGTGGGTGCGCGCACGCATGATCACCCGGCCACGCCCCGTCATGTAACCATCGCGCACACCGGAAACGCCATAAATCAAAGCCGCAGTGGGAAAATCCGGCGCTGGTATGACGGCAATCAATTCTTCAATCGTCATCGCAGGATTCGCCAGCAAAGCCAAACAGGCTTCAACCACCTCATTCAGATTGTGTGGCGGAATATTGGTCGCCATACCGACAGCAATACCTGACGAACCATTAATGAGCAGATTGGGAATTCGAGCAGGCATGACCAGAGGCTCTTGCTCCGAGCCATCATAGTTCGGACCGAAATCAACGGTTTCCTTATCAATATCGATCAGCAACTCGTGGCCGATACGCGCCATGCGTATCTCGGTGTACCGCATGGCAGCTGCGTTATCGCCGTCCACTGAACCAAAGTTACCTTGCCCATCAACCAGCATGTAACGCAGTGAAAAATTCTGCGCCATGCGAACGATCGTGTCATAAACAGCTGTATCACCGTGCGGATGGTATTTACCAATCACGTCACCGACAATACGTGCCGACTTCTTATACGCCCTGTTCCAGTCGTTGGAGAGCTCGTGCATGGCGAACAACACACGACGATGCACCGGCTTGAGACCATCTCGCACATCGGGAAGCGCCCGGCCCACGATCACGCTCATGGCGTAATCGAGATAAGAGTGACGCATTTCCTCTTCCAGGCTGATGGGTAAAGTTTCTTTTGCGAACGAAGTCATGTCGGCGGCCTTTACCCATAAATGGCAAGGCGATAGCGGTAAAAGCTGGCGATTTTAGCATGCATGGACCAATCTAACAGTTGTCTGAATGGCCTGAATCTGATTGAATTCAGACATGAACCCAGAAAATCCACAAGTAGCGATCGACCTGCTGATTTACCCAAAATGGATCATCCCGATTGAGCCCGCTGGTGTCACATTGTCCGACCACGCCCTGGCGATAAATGATGGCTGCATTGTTGACCTGTTACCTTGCGAGAAGGCGTTAAAGCTTTATTCGCCGCGTGAGGAACTTGATCTACCCGGCCATGTACTATTACCAGGATTAGTTAACCTGCATACCCACGCCGCCATGTCACTTTTGCGTGGTTACGCTGGCGATTTACCATTAAATACCTGGCTCTCTGAGCATATCTGGCCCGCCGAAGCCCGCCATCTCAGCGCTGATTTCGTCCGTACAGGCACGCTGCTCGCTTGTGCTGAAATGCTGCGCGGCGGCATCACAACCTTTAACGACATGTACTTTTTCCCGGCAGACGCAGCCGATGCCGTGCGCCAATCCGGCATGCGTGCAGCGCTAGGTCTCGTTGTACTGGACCACCCCACCAACTACGCGGCAGACGCAGACGACTACCTCGCAAAAGGGCTGGCCTTGCGTGACGCGTGCAAAGACCACCATCTATTAAGCTTTTGCCTCGCACCACACGCACCCTACACCGTCTCCGACAAAACCTTCGAAAAAATCGCCACGCTATCCGCCCAGCTGGAAATCCCGATCCACACCCATTTACACGAAACCCGGCATGAGATTGCAGAAAGCATCACACAGTACGGGGTTCGCCCTATGCAAAGGCTGCACACGCTCGGCCTGCTAGGGCCGCAATTCATCGCCGTCCACGCCGTACATCTCGAAGCCGCTGAAATTGATCAATTAAGCCTCACAGGCTGTCACATTGCCTTTTGCCCCACATCGAACCTCAAGCTAGGCAGCGGCATTCCCAACATAAACGACATACATCAACGAGGAATCAACTTTGGGCTAGGCACAGATAGCGCCGCATCTAATAATCGACTCGACATTTTTCAAGAAATGCGGCTATCAGCCCTGCTGGCTAAAGGGGTGAATGAAGATGCAACACTACTCACGGCGCATCAGGCACTACGGGCAGCCACGCTTAATGGTGCTAGCGCTTTAGGGCTTGATCAGCAGATTGGGTCTCTGCTTCCAGGCAAAGCAGCCGACCTTTGTGCCGTCCGCCTCGATGACTGGATGCTGCAACCCTACTTTGACCCCGCCTCTCATCTTGTCTACACTGCGGGAAGGGATAACGTTACCCATACTTGGGTCGCGGGAAAACTCCAGATGCAAAATGGCCTGCCATCAAACATTGATATACAGCAACTATTAGCGCGCACAAACATATGGCATAATCGCTTAGCCTATTAACAATTAAGCCTGCTTTTAATTACTGGCCGCATTTACTGGCCACATCCATTCCATTAACCACATAAAGGAACTCACCATGATTACTCATGCCAAATACTCCGTGCTGTTAGCCGCATTACTCGGCTTATCTGCCGCCGCTTTTGCACAAACTCCAGGCATCGATACTGCTGGAACCGTAGGTTATGTCATCGACCAGCGTGGCTACGTTGCCAAAAGTGGAACCGGCCTGTGCTGGCGTACCGGTTACTGGACACCTGCCATGGCAATCGAGGAATGCGATCCGGACCTGGTAAAGAAAGAAGTTGCCGCTGCTCCCGTCGAGCCTGCCGCTGCCCCAGCTCCAGCCCCTGCACCAAAACCTGCCGCACAAAAGGTTACTTTGTCAGCTGATGCTCTGTTCGACTTTGACAAGGCTATTCTGCGCAGCGAAGGCAAGGGCAAACTGGACAAACTCGTGGAGGACATGAAGGGCATCAATCTGGAGGTGATTATCGCTACGGGTCACGCTGACCGTTTCGGCACTGATGCCTACAATCAGAAGCTCTCTGAAAAACGTGCTGCAGCCGTCAAAACTTACCTGGTAGGTAAGAGTGTCGATGCTAACCGCGTCTTTGCCGAAGGCAAGGGTAAGACACAGCCCGTCACGAAGCCGGATGATTGCAAGGGTCCAAAAAGCAAGAAAGTAATTGCCTGCCTGCAGCCCGATCGTCGCGTTGACATCGAAATCATCGGAACTAAAGCTCAGTAATTGCTCCTGTCAGTTAAAAAAGCCCTGCCTGGCAGGGCTTTTTTTGTTAACCTGAAAGCAAATGGAATGGAACAATCAATGAATGCCGACCCTGCTGAATTGAAGAAATTTGGCGAACTAGCTCACCGCTGGTGGGACCCCCGTTCGGAATTCAAACCTCTGCATGACATCAACCCTATTCGCCTTGAATGGATTGAACGGCATATCAGTCTAAAAGGCAAACAGGTACTCGATGTGGGCTGTGGTGGCGGTTTACTCAGCGAAGGCATGGCAACGTTCGGGGCCAAAGTCACCGGGATTGATTTAGCCGAGAAAGCACTAGCGGTTGCCAAGCTCCATTTGCTTGAAAGCGGGCAAGCTGTCGATTACCAGCTCATCGCTGCTGAAGCAATGGCAATGCAAGCACCTGCTAGCTTTGACGCCGTCACCTGTCTGGAAATGCTCGAGCATGTTCCAAACCCGGCGAGCGTAGTTCAAGCTTGTGCTGATCTGGCAAAACCTAGCGGACAAGTATTTTTTTCCACCCTTAATCGCAACCCCAAGGCATGGTTGCTTGCTGTGCTAGGTGCTGAGTATGTTCTCAAGCTTTTACCGCGCGGCACCCATGACTACAACCATTTCATCAAACCCTCCGAACTAACCACCTATTGTCGCCAGGCAGGGCTGGCTGTAACGGAAATCGTTGGTTTGAACTACAACCCGTTCACAGGACAATGCAGCCTGACACACGATACCCAGGTTAACTATCTATTACGTGCGCAACGGAATGACTGAAGCAACAACAAATATTCCTGCCATTTTTTTCGATCTTGATGGCACCCTTGCCGACACCGCCCCCGATTTAGCAGGCGCGCTCAACAAACTGCGCTGTGAACACGGTTTGCCTCCGCTTCCGCTGACTGAATTGCGCCCCCACATTTCAGCCGGTGCAAAGGGATTGCTTCTTGCTGGCATGAATATCGGCCCGGAAAGTCCTGCATACCTTGCAACACAAAAACAGTTTCTTGCGCTGTACGAAAAAAATGTTCACAACGAAACCCGGCTTTTTGATGGTATCGCCGAGTGCCTTGATCGTCTGGATAACCTGAATATTCCCTGGGGAATTGTCACCAACAAAGCACTGCGCTTTGCCGCCCCGCTGATTGATGGCCTTGGCTTGCAGCATCGGGCAATTTGTCTGGTAGCCGGTGATAGCGCATCCCACCCAAAACCCCATCCGGCTCCCCTGCTCATGGCTGCACGCCTGGCAACTATTCAGCCTGAATATTGCATCTATGTCGGCGACGACGAACGCGACATTCTGGCGGCTCACGCTGCCGGCATGAAAGCAGTCGCCGCCACGTGGGGCTATTCGGGCAATGCAAAGACCATGGCTACCTGGGGTGCTGATATTATCGTCACCTCACCCCAAGATATTTTACGCATTGCCCTGTCAAATCGCTAGAATGGCACTTGCAATTCGCACTTCTAGCCGCATCTGAAGCGCACAGCAATACAACCACTGGGGGCGACATGGCTTCGACGTGGATCAAGAAGCAGAGCAGTGCATACCGTGGCCCGGGTTACCACGTAAATACAGCCGGAAACTAGTAAACGCCAACGACGAGCGTTTCGCTCTCGCCGCTTAAACCGGCGAGCGCCACAGCCACCTGCTCATAGGTGGTGCCGGGTCAAACCGGCTGTGGTGTCATTGATATGAGCTAAGGATGTGCCTTGCTGCGCGGCACCTCACGAAAAATCAGCAGACCGCGTGTTGCCAGTCTGTCCGTTGACGGGTAACGCGTTAAATCAAATAACGAGACTAAGTATGTAGGGCTGCCTGTGGAAGGTTTGCGGACGCGGGTTC
>SCUZ01000074.1 GCA_004322535.1 Rugosibacter sp. | reverse complement strand
ACGTTCATATCGCAATCACTCAAGCGCAATTCTCAACGCTGCTGTCGTCGCCCACGGCGCAAAAAAAACCGCCAGCGCCAGCAAGGCTGCCAACAGGGACAGATGCCCCTCGACACCCAAGCCTGCACTCTGTGCCTCTACCGCGCCGGCGCCAAAAATCAGCGTCGGAATGTACAGCGGCAAAATCAGCAACGCGAGCAATACACCGCCGCCACGCACACCCAGCGTCAGCGCCGCACCCATGGCGCCAATCAGCGACAACAACGGCGTACCCAGCAGTAACGACAAACCAAGAATACCCAGAGTCTGCACATCCAGACCGAACTGCAAACCCAGCAAGGGCGCCAAAAGCACCAGCGGCAACCCGCACAACAGCCAGTGGGCAGCAATTTTACCGGCAATCAACACCGCCAAGGGGGACGGCGAAAGCGCCATTTGTTCCAGCGTGCCATCCAGATGATCAGCCGCAAACAATCGGGGCAGACCCAGCAAGGTAGCCAGGAGGGCAGCCACCCACAACACACCGGGCGCAATTTTTTTCAGCAACGCAGGTTCCGGCCCGATGCCGAGCGGGAACAGGCTGACGACGATAACAAAAAAGAAGATCGCCGTCAGCACTTCGCTTTTTCGCCGCAAAGCAAGCAGCACATCGCGCCGTACCGTGGCAAAAAAAGCACCCATAAGCCAGCTCATAAAATCAGCTGCTGCCCGCCAGGCAAAGGTAGTGGCTGGTGGCTGGTGAGCACGGCCAAACCGCCACCGGCAAGGTGCTCGCCCAAAAGCGTACCCAACAACTGCACCGCGCCACTATCCAGCGCATTAAACGCTTCATCCAGCACCCACAAAGCGGCCGGGCGAGTTAACAAGCGGGCGAGCAACACGCGTCTCTTTTGCCCGGCGGACAACACCCGTACCGGCAAAGCCTCTCGCCCGCGCAAGCCCAGACGCTTGAGCGCCGCCAGTGCGGCGGCCTCGTCCAAAAGCAAGCCATCCAGCGCGGCTGAAAACTGCAGGTTTTCCAGCGCATTCAGCTCGTCTTTTACCGCCGCATGATGGCCCAGATAAATCAGCTCACGGCGAAAACCGGATTCATCCGCTGCCACGGCAACACCACGCCAATAGATTTCACCTGCATCCGCCGGAGATAATCCGACCAAAAGCCGCAGCAGGCTGGTTTTTCCGGCACCATTTTCACCTTGCACATGCAGCCATTCGCCCGCAGCAAGAGAGAATGCGACATCCGCAAAGAGGCGTCGCTCTCCACGGGAACAGGCAAGGCCGGAAACTTTTAGCATGGCAACCATTCTACTGCCGCCAAGTACTTTGGTTCGTCAGCAGCAGGTCTGGGCGATAGAATACGCACCCCGCCGCATTATTGAGGCGCATTTCCAGTTGCCTTCTCGTCGCTTTTCTTGGTCACCCGCTCATGCTCGTCGCATCCAATATCACCATTCAGTTTGGTAGCAAACCCTTATTTGAAAACGTCTCCGTTAAATTCGGCGACGGCAACCGTTACGGTCTGATCGGTGCCAATGGCTCCGGCAAAACCACGTTCATGAAAATCCTGGCAGGCGTGATTGACTCTTCTGCCGGGAACGTCTCGCTCGATCCGGGCGAGCGCATGGCTTATTTGCGCCAGGATCAATTCGCTTTTGAGGATGTTCGCGTACTCGACGTGGTGATGATGGGGCACACAGAAATGTGGGCCTGCATGACTGAGCGCGATGCGATTTACGCCAACCTTGAAGCAACCGAAGACGATTACATGCATGCGGCCGAGCTGGAAGGAAAGTTCGCCGAATATGACGGATATACTGCCGAAGCGCGCGCTGGCGAATTGCTGCTTGGCGCAGGGATTCCCATCGAACAGCACACCGGCCCGATGAGCCAGGTGGCGCCGGGCTGGAAGCTGCGTGTGCTGCTGGTGCAGGCGCTGTTCGCCAATCCCGACATCCTGCTGCTGGATGAACCCACCAACAACCTCGACATCAACACCATCCGCTGGCTGGAAGATATTCTCAACCAGCGCAGCAGC
>SCUZ01000073.1 GCA_004322535.1 Rugosibacter sp. | reverse complement strand
GTCCAGCCGTTCAATGTGACGACCGGGTGGTAGGGCCTGCCGTTGGGCGGGGCGAGCGGTGCTTGCGTGCTGGCACTGCCCTGCATCGGCGCTTCTGGAATCAAAGCCGCTTGCGCCCGGCTGACAAGTGCAGCGCCGACCAGTGCGCCCGAGGCGGAAAGAAAATCGCGACGTGATGACATGATCATGGTCCTTTCATTGAATTGTTGTTGGGGAGCTTGCCGCCGAGGGCGGCTTGCAGATCGGTCTCGGCGATCCAGTAATCCTTGAGCGCATCGATGTAGCCATTCACGCTCGCGACTTGTTCACGTGCATCGGCGAGCAGTTCGAATACGCCGATCAACATGCCGTTGTAGCGCAGCAGATTCTCGTCGGAGATTTTTTTGCGCAGCGGCACGATGTTGTCGCGGTAGTGCCGCGCCAGATCGTAGGAGGTGCGGTAACCCAGATAGCTTTCCCGTACTTCGGATCGCGCATTGACCGCGGCCTCGGCCAGCCGATTGACCGACTGCATGTAGATCGCCTCCGCCTTAGTCACACGGGCGCCGCCCCAATCGAACAGCGGAATCTCGATCGACAATTCGTAGCCACGCTCCTGAGGTAGTCCTGTCTGGTTATTGCGGATATAACCCAGATCAAGGACGTTGACGAAGCGAGTCGCTTTGGTGAGGCCAAGTGACGCAGCCAGTCCGTCCGTTTCAAGTTTGCCGGCCTGAACATCGAGCCGGTTTTGCAAGGCGAAGGATTCGGCGTTATCCAGTTCGAGCGGCTGAACTGGAAGTGCCGGTAACCTGTCCGGCAACTGAAACTTGATGTCGTCGCCCCACAGGCCCATCAACCGGGTGAGTTTCTCGCGCGCCATGACTGACGCTTTTGTTGCACGCGCTACGCTTGCCGTGGCCTCGGCATAGAAAGCCTGCTCGCGGGCCTGCTCCAGTGCGCTCCAGTTTCCGGTACGACCCATCTGGTGAGCAAGGTCGGCACCGGACTCAGCGGCGAGACTGACCTGCTTGGCGTAGACGATGCCCTGTTTGGCGGCGATGGCTTCGAAATATGCCCTGCGGGTTTCGGTCGCTACGCGCAGCGCCTCATTGGCTACCAGCAGCTGGACCTGCTCGAAACGTCGCCCTTCGATTCTTTGTGCCAGTGGCGCCGTGATCAGGTTGATCAGGTTGAGTGTGAAAGTCCTTGCGATAAGCACGTCGTCGCCCTGACGTGTACGTCCGAATGTGAAACCCGGGTTGTGCAAACGGCCTGCCTGTACGAGATCCGCCTCGGCGATGCCCAATTCGGCATAGGTCGCCTGCAAGCCGCGATTGTTGAGCAAGGCAATTTGCACCGCATCGCCTGCGTCGAGCGGCCTGGCGAGCAGAGTTTTTATCGAAGACTGCACCGATGCCGCATCGTCATCGGAACGGATTGTCTTCACCGCTTTGCCGGTGCGGTCCTGGGTAACCTGCGTCACGGTCTCGAAGCCACCGTCATTGGAGAAGGTAGCACAGCCACCGAGCAGCACTGCCGATAGGGCAAAAGTGATGATGGTTCGCGGTGAGCCGGGAGAGACAATGTGCGGGTTCATGGCATCTCCTTACTGTGTTTGGTGTGATCGCCAGAGGACATATCCATGCCGGATATGCTGCCTTGCTGAGGTGGCGTCTTCTGTTTCGTAGACTTGCTACTTTCGGGCTTGGATTGCTTCATATCCCTCCCGTCCATATCCATGCCCTTCATGTTCTTCATCGCACCGTGATCCATGTTCTTCATGGCGCCCTGACCCATTTTCTGCATGTCGCCGGACTCATCGCCTCTGCGCATGCCGGTCATGCTGCCGGTGTCGCGCACCAGGTCATTGGCGGATCGCCATGCCTTGGCAGGTGCGACTTTTTCGTCCATCGGACGATAAGTGTCTATCGCCGATTCGTAGTGCAAAGGAAGAACGTTGGCTTTTGCATCCATTGGGTCCGGCCGCGGTTGCGGTGGCCCGGACTGTGCAAATGCCACGAGGGGGGAAATCACCCCAATGGTGGCGCACACGATTGTGCTTAATATTTTCATGAAAACCTCTTCGGATAGCGAATGAGAACCTGCACGGACGCAAGAGCGTCGGGCAGAATCAAGACCGAAGACTGGTAACCGGTGGCCGGTTAGGCCATGGTTCTCAGCATTCGGGGGCTAGGCGATGAGGCGGTAGGGAGGTCGCTCCAGAGTTTCGGGAACGAAGCGGTAGAAATACCGCGTGATGAAAGCGATGCGCGTCGAATTCAACAGCGCGACACTGAGTGAATTCTCTGAAGTTTGCACGAGGGCAGCGCCGACACAGCAGCCAACACAAGCGTTGCATTTGAAGGCTGCCCGCTTGGAAGAGCCGCCCACGTGGAGGTGTACGCCAGAATCGGATTCTGTTGCACTAGCTGATCCAACAGCGGCCGCGCCCGCGTCATGGTCATAATTCATATCCGATAAATGTGCATACATATCACCTTGCATCGCTAGCTCTTGCGCTGCATGCTCGGCGCCCTTTGCATGTGCTGATCCGCAGCACATCATGGCGGCAACCGCGTATCCCTGAAAGGGAATCGCAATCAATAAAAACCATAAGACGAAAATATTGAAACTTGTTTTCATAATTTTAAGCTTATCACAAATCTTTTACTTGAACGCGCACACGCTTCCTTCCACGCATCAATCGATACGCCGCAGGGATCACGAACATCGACAGCAACGGTGCGGTGATCATGCCGCCGACCATGGGCGCGGCAATTCGGCTCATGATTTCCGAGCCGGTGCCGCTGCCCAGGAGGATGGGCAATAGCCCCGCCAGAATCACTGCGACAGTCATCGCCTTGGGCCGCACGCGCAATACTGCGCCTTCGCGGATGGCCTCATCAAGCACTGCCGTCGTCAACGGTGCGCCCCCCTCCTGCTGTTTTGCAACTGCCTGTTTCAGGTAGAACAGCATCACCACGCCGAATTCTGCGGATACCCCGGCCAGCGCGATAAAGCCCACGCCGGTGGCGACAGACAGATGGTAGCCAAGCAGGTAAAGAAACCACACGCCACCGACGAGGGCAAAAGGCAGGGTCGCCATGATCAAGGCCGCTTCATCCAGACGTTTGAAGGTGAGATACAGCAACACAAAAATAATCAGCAAGGTGGCCGGCACCACCAGCTTCAACCGCGCAGCAGCGCGCTCCAGATATTCAAACTGTCCGGAATAGGCAAGGCTGATGCCGGGCGGCAACTTCACCTGGGCGGTGACGGCCGAGCGTAGATCGGACACCACCGAAGCCAGGTCCCGGCCGCGCACGTCCACGTACACCCAGCCTGCGGGACGCGCGTTCTCGCTTTTGATCATCGGCGGCCCATCGCTGATACGGATGCGTGCAACCGTACCCAGCGTGATCTGCTGGCCCCTATCAGTGAGAACAGGCAAATTGCGCAGCCCCTCCAGCGAGTCGCGCAGCTCACGCGGGTAACGTACATTGATCGGGTAGCGCGCCAGACCTTCAACCGTTTCGCCGATATTCTCGCCGCCAATGGCGGAAGCGACGACCATCTGCACATCGGCGATATTGAGCCCATAGCGTGCAACCACCAGTCGATCGACATCCACATCCACATAGCGTCCTCCAGCCAGGCGCTCGGCCAATGCCGAACTCACACCCGGCACGCCTTTGGCTACCTGTTCGATGGCCCGTGTCACCTTGTCGATTTCAGCCAAACTGCTGCCGGATACCTTGACGCCAATCGGACTCTTGATGCCAGTGGCCAGCATGTCGATGCGATTACGGATCGGCGGCACCCAGATATTGGACAAGCCGGGGACACGAACGGTGCGATCGAGTTCCTCCACCAGTTTTTCGGGTGTCATGCCCGGACGCCATTCGTCACGCGGCTTGAACTGTATTGTCGTCTCGAACATTTCCATGGGTGCCGGATCAGTCGCCGTCTCGGCTCGTCCTGCCTTGCCGAATACCGTTGCTACTTCGGGAACGGTCTTGATCAGCCGGTCGGTCTGTTGCAAAAGCTGCGCCGCTTTCGCTGCCGACAGGCCGGGCAACGCGGATGGCATATACAGCAGATCACCCTCATCCAGCGGCGGCATGAATTCGCCGCCAAGGCGCGTGACCGGCCACAACGTGGTCAGCAAAACCAGCAGCGCGATGAACAGCGTTGTCTTCGGATGTTGCAGCACCTTGTCAAGTAATGGCTGGTATACGCGGATCAGGCCGCGATTGAGCGGGTTACGGTTTTCATCGGGAATTCGTCCGCGTATCCAGTAACCCATCAACACCGGAACCAGCGTCACGGACAGGCCCGCTGCTGCTGCCATCGCATACGTCTTGGTCAGCGCCAGCGGGCCAAATAGCCGACCTTCCTGCGCCTCCAGCGTAAATACCGGAATGAATGAGAGCGTAATGATCAGCAGGCTGAAAAACAGCGCCGGCCCGACCTCCGCCGCGGCATGGGCGATCACACGCCAGTGTGCATCCCCTTGCAGTGTCTCGCCAGGATGTCGATGCTGCCATGCCTCGATCTGCTTGTGTGCGTTCTCGATCATGACGATAGCCGCATCCACCATCGCCCCGATGGCAATGGCAATTCCACCGAGCGACATGATGTTCGCATTAACACCCTGATAGCGCATCACGATGAAGGCACTCATGACGCCAAGCGGCAGTGCCACGATAGCGACCAGGGCCGAGCGCAAGTGCCACAGGAAGATGGCGCACACGAGCGCCACGACGATGAACTCTTCGAGCAGCTTGCGGCTCAGGTTCTCGATGGCGCGCGCGATGAGCTGGCTGCGGTCATAGGTGGTGACGATCTCAACCCCGGGCGGCAGGCTTTTTTTCAGCTCGGCAAGTTTTGTCTTGACGGCGGCAATCGTTGCCTGGGCATTTTTGCCGGAACGCAGAATCACGACACCACCAACGACTTCCCCCTCGCCATTGAGTTCGGCAATCCCGCGCCGCATTTCAGGACCGAGCTGCACCGTGGCAACGTCGCCCAGCTTGATGGGTATGCCTGTCGCCGACACCGAGAGCGGAATATTGCGGAAGTCGTCCAGCGATTTCAGATAACCGGAAGCGCGCACCATGTATTCGGTTTCGGCCATTTCCAGCACCGAACCGCCAGTCTCCTGGTTGGCCTTCTGGATCGCTTCGATCACCCTGGCCTGGGGAATCCGATACGCCGCCAGCTTGAGCGGATCGAGGACGACCTGATACTGCTTCACCATGCCGCCGATAGTGGCAACCTCGGAGACATTCGAGAGGCTTTTCAGTTCGTACTTGAGAAACCAGTCTTGCAGGCTGCGCAGTTGGGCAAGATCATGCCGGCCGGTTTTGTCTACCAAGGCATATTCATAAATCCAGCCCACACCCGTTGCATCCGGTCCGAGCGACGCCTTGGCTGATGTTGGCAAGCGACCCTGTACCTGGTTCAAATACTCGAGCACCCGCGAACGTGCCCAATACAAATCGGTGCCATCTGCAAACAGGACATAGACGAAGGAATCGCCGAAGAAGGAATAGCCGCGCACCGTCTTCGCGCCGGGCACCGACAGCATCGTGGTCGCCAGCGGGTAAGTGACCTGGTTTTCAACAATCTGCGGCGCTTGTCCCGGATAATTGGTGCGGATGATGACCTGGACATCCGAGAGATCAGGCAAGGCATCGACCGGCGTAGTCTTGGCTGCCCAGATGCCCCATGCCGCTAAAAAGAGGGTGGCGAGGAGCACCAGAATGCGGTTGCTGATCGACCAGCGAATGAGGTGTTCGATCATGGTTCATCTCCGACGGCATGGCTGCTGTGATCTTCACCATTCATGCGCGCCACCACACCCTTGAGACTGGCTTCGGAATCGATCAGGAACTGCCCTGAAACCACGATGGACCGGCCTTCTTCCAGCCCTTCCAGCACCGCAACCTGGCCATTGCTTTCTTGCCCAAGCTTGACTTCAACAGGCGCAAAACGGCTACCTTTTAGCGCCACCAACACCACATCGCGCTTGCCTGTACGGATAACTGCCTCGCTTGGAATCAACAGCGTTGCAATACTTTTGGCCGCATCCAGCCGCACTTGCGCGAACATGCCGGGCTTGATGCGCCCATCGCGATTAGGCAATTCGATACGCACGCGCAGAGTGCGGCTTTCCCTATCGACTTCTGGCAACAGGGCAGCAACTTTGCCCGTGAATTTTTCACCCGGATAAGCGGCCAGGCTGGCGCTGATACGCCTGCCAACAGCGACCTGACGGGCCTGTGCCTCGGGAACCGCCGCTTCAATCCACACGGGATCAAGGCCATTGATCTGCGCCAGCGTCGCGCCCGGCGCAACCGCCATGCCGGTGCGTGCCTCCAGTGTCTGGATCAATCCGCCAATGGGTGCCGTGATAGTCACAATGACATGCGCCTGGCCGGATTTTTCCACCTGGGCAATCAGGTCGGGTGACATGCCCAGTGAACGCAAACGTTCGCGCACCGATTGGATCAGGCCTTGATCGCCAGTCTTTAATACCGCGAGGAACTCGTTTTGCGCGCCCGTCCATTCAGGCACCAGCAGATCGGCCAGCGGCGCACCCCGTGCAATTACATCGCCCGGTGCCCGCGCATAAACCCGCTCGACAAAACCAGCCGTGCGTGCCTGCACAATCGCCACTTGCCGGTTGTTGAGCTGCACATTAGCCGCAACATCCAGCGGGCTGTCCAATGTGCCACGCGTGACCGGCGTCGTGCGAACGCCGAGATTTTGCACAATGCGCGGATCAATCTTGATGCCCGCCGAATTGCCAACACCATCGCCGACATCAGTGCCATGATCAGCAGCCTTTTCTTCCGCATATTGCGGCACCAATTGCATGTCCATGAAAGGTGACTTGCCCGGTTTGTCAAAGCGCTGATTGGGCACCATCGGGTCGTACCAGTACAGCACCTTGGGTTCAAGCTTGACAGGCTTTTCTGCCGATTTAGCCAGAGGTTTCCCAGCACTCTGCGGCTTGGCGGCCCAGTAACCAATGCCGCCACTCATGGCGGCCAGAATGAATGACAACACAATAATCTTGAAAGTGTTCTTGTTCATGGTGCAGTCTCCCCATAGGCAAAATGCAGTTGTGCCACAATCACGGCATGCCGGGCTTGCCATTCGATGATCTTGAGCCGCTGGTCAATCAACTCGCGGCGCGCAGCGAGCAGGCTGGTGAGGTCGCTTTTACCAGCCTTGTAGCTGGCCATTTGCAGATCGACTTTTTGCTGAACCAACGGCAACGCCGTTTGTTCTGCGCGCTCGAGTTGCCGCCTTAACGTCACGTAATCTGCCAGGTCATTTTCCAGTTGATTGGCGTGGTCACGCAGCATGGCTTCACGGTCGGCTTCGATCCTTGAGAGTTCCTGTTGCCTGGCCGCAATCAACGGGTCTTGGCGGCGTGCTGTGGCAATAGGCAAATCGAAGGTGAATTGCACCGAGATCATGTCGCTATATTGTGGCGCGCGCTTCTGGTAGGCCAGCTCGACGCCCCAGTCAGATTGTTTCATGGCATCCGCCTCATGCACTTCCGCTTCCGCCTTGCGGGTTTGCGCAACGAAAACCTGCAACTCAGGATGCTGATGCAATTGCTGGCGCAGATGTTCGGCATCCAGCAAGGGCACTGGCGGCTCGCCCGCTAATGGCTCGTTGGCAGCCATGCCCACAAAACGGCGCAGCATGGCACGGGCTTTGGCCAAGTCGCTGGCAAGATCGTCACGCCGGTCGGCTAATTGCGCTGCCTCCTGGCGTGGCATGACGGCGTCCACCACGGGGCTGCGCCCGCCTGCGATTTGCGCCTTGACAGCATCATTCAGGATTTTGTTTTCCTGATCCAGTGCATCGAATAGCGCAAACTTGCGCTCGATGTAATAAACATTGAGCCAGGCAATGGCTGTATCACGCCGCACCTGCAAACGTGTGATTTGACGCTGAGCCGAGGCAACATCAATGCTGGCCGATGCCACCGCTTCACGCGCCTTGCGCTTGTCGGCATTGGGTATCTCCTGCATGATGCCAATTTTCTGCATGGTCATGAAGTCGCGGTTGAGATGACCACGATCCTCACCCGTCACAGGGAGGTTATCGATACCAATAAATAATTTGGGATCAGGCAACGCACCTGCCGGAATGGCAGACGACTGCGCGGCGTTGATCTGCGCGGTATTGGCGGCAAGATTGGGCGACTGATGTTCAGCCAGTTCAAGCGCCGTTGTAAAGCTCAGTGGTGTGGCGTGGGCAACACCTAACAGCATGCCCAGTGCTAGCGGCAATGCACAATGACTCCAGTGGTGGGACATGTTCCAACTCCTTGGCTTGATGGCGTGCGGAATACAAAAACAACACGCAAATGGCCGAGCGGCTTATGCCGCACAGACCGACAGATCAGCAGGAATCAGGGAAAGCGCGGAGGACGCCACAACCCGGACGGGTCATGCGCAGGGATGGACGTATCGCGTTGTGCCACAAAAAGCTGCCCAACGGGTGGCAAGGAAGGAAGCCGGACAGCGGAAGTAAGGGAAAGGTAGGGCACTGAGCAGATTTTGCAGGTTTGGCCTGACTTGCATGGATTTGGAGCGTGCGGCTTGCCAGGTGCAGATTCCTCTGTATCGCAGCAGTCATGCTCTGCCGACATTGCCGACATCGACGTATTATTTTCGCCTTGCATCGGGCAACGGCTCATCGTCATTTCCATAACAACCGCAGACGACGCCGCAAAGGGTATCGCTAACGAGAGCATGAAAACGAGAAGAAGGCGCAGCAGTTTCATGTAGGTGTATAAGTCAGTGCCAGGGAGATCGCCATATGATTACCAGAGCTTCCACCACGGTTCGGTGCGATTCAAGCCGCGCGCATAGTACTCGCTCTTGGGGAAATTCTTGCGCATGATGCGCTCGGTATCGTCGCGCAGATCATTCACGCCCAGCAAGTCATACGCTTTCACCATGATGAAGAGGGCTTCTTCATTGGCGGGCGCATTGGGGTAGGTTTTAATGGATGCTTGCGCACGATTGAGTGCGGCCACATAGGCACCGCGCTTCATGTAATACCGCGCCACATGCACCTCATGCGAAGCCAGCGCATTGACAAGATAATTCATGCGCAGCGTGGCATCCGGCGTATAGCGGCTCTTGGGGTAACGCGTGACCAGGGTTTTGAATGCATCAAAAGAATCTGCCGCCGCCCCGGGGTCGCGCTCGGTGAGATCCTGGTTGCTCAAGCGGCCCAGCAGGCCGAGGTCTTCATTGAAATTGGCGAGCCCCTTGAGGTAATACGCATAATCCACATTGGGGTGATTCGGGTGCAAACGAATAAAGCGGTCACAAGCAGCCAGCGCCGAAGCGGTTTCCTCTTTTTTGTAATACGCATAAGCGACTTCAAGCTGCGCCTGCTGAGCATATTGCCCGTAGGGGAAACGTGATTCGAGTTTCTCGAAATACTTGATGCCCAAGTCATAGCCGCCTTCGCTAATGGCTTCTTTGGCCGAAGTGTAGAGTTTTTGCGCTGACCACTTGGCGGTTTCATCGATTTGATCCGGCAAAACGCCGCATCCCGTGAGGAAGGAGGCAAACAAGAATCCACCGATCAGGGCGGTTGAAGAGAGTGTTCGCCGGATTGCCGCTAAACTACGCATGATGAATGATGCCTCGCAAGAAATTCCGGCGGATTATAGCCCAAGCAAAACCGTGACCTCACTGCCCACGACACTGGCAATCCCCCATGACTGTGCCGGCATGCGCTTTGACGCCGCACTGGCCAAGCTCTATCCTGAACATTCGCGCAGCCGTTTGCAGGAATGGTTGAAAGCCGGCCTGATACAGCTGGATGGCAAGCCAGCGGCAGGCAAGAGCCATGTGCTGGGGGGGGAACGGATAGATTTTTCGGCGGACATGAGCGGGATCTTGCAAACACATGACCACGCGGCCGAAGACATTGCTCTAACCATCGTGTTTGAAGACGACGAGTTGATCGTGATCGACAAACCTGCCGGGCTGGTGGTGCATCCGGGCAATGGCAATGCCAGCGGCACCTTGCTCAATGCCCTGCTACACCATGCGCCGCAACTGGCAGAAATTCCGCGGGCAGGCATTGTGCATCGTCTGGACAAAGACACCAGCGGCTTGCTGGTAGTCGCTAAAACCCTCACCGCGCAAACCGGTCTGGTGCGCCAACTTCAGGCGCGTACCGTGCATCGCCATTATCTGGCCTTGGCACTGGGCATAATCGAACACGGTGGCACGATTGATGCGCCGCTGGGCCGCCATCCCGTACATCGCACCAAAATGGCCGTGGTGCGGGGCGTGAACAATCGTGGCAGGGAAGCACGAACACACTATCTGGTGCGCGAACGCTTTGCCAAAGCCACGCTGCTGGAATGCCAGCTGGAAACAGGGCGCACGCATCAGATTCGCGTGCATCTTGCCTCACGCGGGAACCCGCTGGCGGGCGACCCGGTCTATGGCAAGACATGCAGTGGCGATGCGCGAATCGATGCCTTCAGGCGGCAGGCGCTGCATGCCTGGCAATTGGCGCTAGTGCATCCGGTCAGCAAGCTCGATGTGTCATGGGAATCGCCCTTGCCGGATGATTTTGCGCAGCTGCTGGAAGATCTTCGAGGAGACGCTAGTGGAAAACTCAGTGGAAAACCCGATGGAGAAATCCGGCATAAGTAATCTGCTCATCCCCGACTGGCCCGCCCCTGCTGGTGTGCACGCGCTGGTTACCACGCGCGCGCATGGCTTCAGCACGGGGCCGTGGACGAGTTTTAATCTGGCGTCCCACGTGGGTGACGATGCCGTTGCAGTGTCCGCCAATCGCGCGCAGTTGCGCCGCAGCCTGCCTGCCGATCCACCGTGGCTGACCCAGGTGCATGGCACGCTGTGCGTGGATGCAGCACGCGTTCAATCTGGCATTGAGGCCGATGCCGGTTTCACGCGCCGGCGCAGCGTCGTCTGCGGCGTACTCACGGCAGACTGCCTGCCGGTGCTGCTGTGCAATGACAACGCCAGCGTGGTTTCCGCCGTGCATGCCGGCTGGCGCGGGTTGGCCGACGGCGTGATCGAAGCCAGCGTAACGGCAATGCAAACACCAGGAGAGCAGCTCATGGCTTGGCTCGGCCCGGCGATTGGTCCAACAGCATTTGAAGTTGGCGCAGACGTGCGCGATGCGTTTCTTGCCCATGATAAGCAAGCAGCACAAGCCTTCACCCCGATCGCGGCAGACAAATGGCTATGCGACATTTATCTTCTAGCCCGCCAGCGCCTGCAAGCATTGAATATCCGTCGTATCACCGGCGCCGATTTTTGCACGGTGCGTGACATTGATCTCTTCTACTCCTTCCGCCGCGATGGCATCACCGGCCGCATGGCAAGCTGCATCTGGCTGGAATAACTCGCCTGATGTCGTCGCCTGCCCTCCCCTTTGCCGGCCTTGCGCCGGAGTGCATCCTTGATGCGCTGGAAAATGTCGGCTTCCGCTGCGATGGCGGACTCATGGCACTCAACAGTTACGAAAATCGTGTCTGGCAGATTGGCATTGAAGACAGCACGCCGCTGATCGCCAAGTTTTACCGGCCGGGGCGTTGGTCTGATGCGCAAATTGCCGAAGAACATGCGTTTGTTGCCGCCATGCTGGAAGCCGAACTGCCTGTCGTCGCGCCCTTGATCATCCATGGGCAAACCCTGTTCACGCATGCCGACGCCAAATCAGATTCCATTTTTCGCTTCGCCGTGTATCCGCGCCAGAGCGGCCGCGCGCCGGAATTTGATAACCCGCAAGTGCTGCAATGGATGGGCCGCCTGATGGCGCGTATCCATCTGGTCGGCGAATGTGAGCCATTTATTCACCGCGAAACGCTCGATATGCAAAGCTTCGGCACTGAGCCGCGCGACTGGCTGCTGGACAACCAAACGCTACCGCCGGAGCTGGAATCCGTCTGGCAAGGCGTAGCTGATCAGGCGCTGGAAGGGGTGCGTTACTGCTTTGCTCACGCTGGCCAGGTGCAGCAGCTACGCCTGCATGGTGACTGCCATGCCGGCAATGTGTTGTGGACGCCAGGCGAGCCAAATGAGCAAGGCGGCCCTCACTTTGTCGACTTCGACGACGCCCGCATGGGTCCGGCGATACAGGATTTATGGATGCTGTTGTCCGGCGATGCCGAAGACATGGGGCAGCAGTTCCGGCATGTGCTGACTGGCTATGAAATGTTCCGCGAATTCGATGACCGCGAGCTGCATCTGATCGAAGCGCTGCGCACCCTGCGCCTGTTGCATCATTCCGCCTGGCTTGCGCGACGCTGGGATGACCCGGCGTTTCCGGCCGCCTTCCCGTGGTTTGCGACCAACCGGTATTGGGAAGAGCGCATTCTCGAACTGCGCGAGCAAATCGCCCGCATGCAGGAACCCGCGCTGACAATGTCCTGAAACGGATTCAAAAACTGAAAGGAAACAAACCATGCGTGAAGGTAAAGTGAAGTGTCTGAGCACCGCTGGCTTCCACCAGATGGCCTATGTCGAATGGGGCAATGCGGATAATCCCAGGGTGCTGGTCTGCGTGCATGGCTTGACGCGCAACGGGCGCGATTTTGATTTTCTGGCGCAAGCGCTAGAGGCTGATTACCGCGTGATCTGCCCCGACGTCGCGGGGCGTGGCAAGAGCGATTGGCTGGCTAACAAATCGCTTTACGTCATGCCGCAATACTGCGCCGACATGGTCGCGCTGCTGGCTCGGCTGAACGTGGAAACCGTGGATTGGCTGGGCACCTCCATGGGCGGGCTGATCGGCATGGCGCTCGCCGCGCAGCCCGGCAATCCGATTCGACGACTCGTGCTCAACGATGTCGGCCCCGTCGTCACGGCGGTTTCATTAGCGCGCATTGGCGATTATCTCGGCACGCCGCCACGCTTTGACAGCATCGAAGAAGCCGAAGCCTATGTGCGCAAGGTTTCCGCCCCGTTTGGTCCGCTCACCGATACCCAATGGCGACACCTGACCGTGCATGTCGTGCGCGAAGCGAAAGATGGAAAAATCGAATTTGTCTATGACCCCGGCATCGCGCAAGTCTACCGCCAAGGACAGCAACTCAGCGGTGGCAAGGATGTCGAGCTCTGGCCGCTGTTCGACGCCATCACCTGCCCCACCCTGCTCCTGCGCGGCGAAAAATCGGATCTGCTGACACCGCAAACCGCGCAAGCCATGACCCAGCGCGGCCCGCACGCAAAACTCATCGAAATTCCTGGTGTTGGCCATGCGCCAATGCTGATGGATGAAGCGCAAATCGCCCCCGTGCGGGATTTTTTGTTGCACCAGTGATCTCGCTCAGCGTGCAAGATCAATCGTCTTTCAGCAGCTCAAGGCTCGGGCGTTCCCGTGTCTTTATTACCCTCAGCTTCATCTGCGCGGCAGCGGCAAGCGCTTGATGCTTTGCTTGAAGGCATCGAGTCCTCCGCTTCAAGCCCTTCCGGATCAGGCAATGCATTGTGAGCACCTTGCGTTGCTCGTGTCAGTTCATCAAGCTTTACTTGTATCGCCTCAGTATCTCGATTTTGCGTATTCTGGATCAGAAAGACCATCTAGAGGAATAAAACGGCGGGTTAAGGGTTTTTCTACAGCCTTAACGTTTGAAGTCACCGGCCTGCGCGGCTTTTCGCGCAGGCCCAGTAGATTGATGGGTTGGGCGGCCAAGTGTCGACCTACGCCCCCGTGGGGGGTGGCGCAAGCAAGCCCGTGACGGCGGCAAGAAGTGCCTTATCGAATTCGAGCGACTCATAGTAGATGGACTTCAGGAGCGCGATGGACTGTTTCATTTTTTCAGGGTCTTTTGTCCGATAAAGATCGCGAGCCTTCCCCACATTGACGTCACGGGCGTAGAGTTGTTCGGCAAAATCCGACAAATCGGCGAACCGGGAGGGATCCAGTGCGGCGACTGATGCCTGTAACCCCACAAGGTCGCTGAGTACGCCAATCATGCCTTTATCGTAGTCAGTAAAGTCGCTTTCTGACAACGAGACATCGGGTTCCGTTGAACTCCACGAGAGCCAGGAGATGAGATGACTGCCAGTAGCAAGTTTCCTGGTTAGATCGACCACTGCGGCGTTGGCAGTACGGACAAACTCTTGCTCTCGGGAGAGCTTGCCTTTGAACACCTCAAGCACTCTATTCAAATAGAAGCCAGCGACCAATACGATGAGTGCCAACAGCCCCTTATCAATAACGGTGAGCCAAACTTTCTCCCAGAATTCACACTGGTTCATGATTTCTCCCTGAAATTAATCGAGGACCAAGACTGCGACGCCCAATGTTGAAGTTCAGGGGCGCTACGCCGCTTTTTTGGCGCAGCGCCCCTGCAACGCCGGGCTAGGAGGCAAGGCCGATATTTCATTTGAGCACGGATACAGAGACATAAGCGAGCAGGAACAGCCCCAACAAACAAGCGCCAAACCCTAGGAGGCCAAATACCCACGCGGCATTTCCGCTCACGGATTGGTTTGGGTACTGTGACTGTTCCTTCTTTAGTTTTCGTGCCCAAGCGCCAGCATATCTGGAGGAGCGAATCAGCAGGATTAGCTGCACCAACATCAGGCAAGCAACGCTCGAAAACAGCGCGGCCCATGCGACCCTGAGCCACACGAGTTCCGTGCCCGCCAGAATAGGGCGATCAGGTCGAGTGAAAATGCCAATGGAAAGAGTTAGCGAGCCACCGGCGATAAAAAAAATGCCTTTGGCAAAGTTGTCTGCGCGAATGCGGATATCTTTTTCGTACTCTTGATAGAGCTCGAAATGCTTTAGCTCGATCTCATGGTCGCGGGCGTTCATTTCATGCTCTTTGGCAACTTCATCAATGCCACCCAATGGAGTTTGCTGCATGTTGCCCCCTAACGTAGAGTTAAGCGGGCTTCGCCGGCATTTTGGCGAAGCTCCGCTTGAACGCCGGGTTGGGCGTCATTGCCGACCTCCGATTGACGCAAACGACGAGCTTCAGCAATAAGGCTTCCAAGTCCGCGCGGCCCAAAGGAACGCATTCGATCAATTTCCTCGTCTGTGAAGTTGGGCTCGTTTCCGAGGGGATCGGGCGTATCTTCAGGCCAACGGACAAAGCGATACAGAAACGCGAGCGATTTCTCGGACAATGGGTCTCGAACGTCTCCAGAGCGAGCAATCATGTGTTCTGGACTCTCTGCGTAGAACGAGCTTGGAAGGCCTTCGATAGATGGCCAAATGAGTTCATAGAGTCGAGTTCTCCAATACTCCTTTTTTTCCCGATAAATCAGCTCGTGGCTGGGTTCGGTGATCCTCTTCCCCAATGTTTCCGCAGTGATAATCAGACGAGCGGTCGAAAGCCATGTAAGACGACGGTTGGACGGCAGAGTGGACTCACCCTTTGGCGCCAAATTCTCATAGGCCTTCTCTAGCAAGTCCGTCGCTGCCTCTAATAGGTCCTCCGACCGTGCTCGGCGCAGATTGAAAAGGAATGCAATGAGGGCGGTCAAGACGCCCGCTGCGACGAGCAGGGGGCCAAGATCGAGAATTGAAAATGAGTCGGGCGCTTGAGCAATCCGCCAAATAATGACACCTGCGACAAGGCCGGTGTCAAGTGCCAACGCTAGTACCGCAGCATTAAGTAACGGACCCATAGGTTCCTATGACGCCCAACGTGAAGTAGACACACGAATCGTGTGTATATTTTGACCACAGCAGGTGTCTAACTTGGTTCATCTTGATTTATCTAACTGAAAAAATTAAATATATTTTGATCGTATTCTGGAAATGCCGACTCAAGACACCCCGGTGATCAACTCGCCACCCAAACTGCTGGACCAGGTGCGCGACAAGCTGCAGGTGAAACATTACAGCATGCACACCAATCCTGCTTATGTGAATTTAATTAAATCGTTATATCCGTTTTCAAGGCAAGCGCCAAAGACACTTGCCCTTGCTTTCCTTGCCAATCTCCGCCAGCACGCGCGCATGGTCGGCCAATTCAGCCTCACTGGCGCGCAGCACCTTGAGCGGTGGTCGCCCGCTTATTCCAGTTGTCGTCATGCTCGCTGTCGGTGCGGCAAAATCCATGGTGAGTGAATTTTGCCCGCGCGTCATGGCGAGGTAAACCTCGGCCAGCAGTTCGGCGTCAAGCAAGGCGCCATGCAGCGTGCGGCTGGCGTTGTCTATGCCAAATTCGCTGCACAGTGCATTCAGGTTGTTTTTCTTTCCCGGCCGCATCTCGCGCGCCATGCGCAGGGTGTCTGTCACGCCATGGCTTAGCTGCTCGATACTTTCTTTTTGCAGCAGGCCAAGCTCGTTATTCAAAAAACCCACGTCAAACGAGGCATTGTGAATAACGATTTCAGCGCCGCGCACAAAATCCATGAACTCATCAACGACCTCTGAAAACTTTGGCTTATCTGCGAGAAATTCCGTTGTCAGGCCATGAATGGCCGTCGCCCCGGGGGGGACGTCGCGCTCAGGGTTGAGGTATTTATGAAAGCGTAATCCGCTCAGCTGGCGGCCGAGCATTTCAACGCAGCCGATTTCAACCAGCCGATCGCCGGTACGAAAATCCAGGCCAGTGGTTTCCGTATCCAGAATAACCTTGCGCATGAATCTATTTCCCCATCCGAACAAGTTCAACACCACGCCGCGCGAGTGCATCGGCACGTTCGTTTTCAGTGTGGCCAGCATGCCCCCTGACCCATATCCATTCAATCTTCTGCTGGCTGGCCAGTTGATCCAGTTCGCGCCACAGATCGGCATTTTTCACCGGCTCTTTGTTGGCTGTTTTCCAGCCGCGCCGCTTCCAGTTATGGATCCATTCGCTGATGCCTTTTTGCACATATTGCGAATCGGTATGCACGCGTACGGGCAAGATGACAGGTTGTTTAAGCGCTTTTAACGCCTCGATGACGGCCATCATTTCCATCCGATTATTGGTGGTCTGCAACTCGCCACCAAAGAGTTCCTTTTCCTTCTCATCCATCCGCAAAATCGCGCCCCAGCCGCCAGGGCCAGGGTTTCCGCTACATGCGCCATCGGTAAAAATATCTATCATCGATCCATTTTCTCCACTTTTCGAGTAACCGTCACCAAGGCTTTGGCGCGTGCCTTGCGGTCATGCCAGGCGGGCATGATAAGCCGCATGCCGTGCTGGCGTTTGACAGCCTGCACAATATACACAGCACCCGCAATGGGCCACCAACGGTCACCTGCTGCTTCCATGAAACGAAACCGATGCAGCCATTTTTCTTGTGCCACGGCTGGGGCATAACAGCCGAATGCTCCGGCTTGCATCTCGAAACCGAGCAAGGTCAGCCAGTCTTTCAAGCGCGGCACGCTGAGATAATTTCCGCGCCAGGGCGGCGCTGCATTTTGTCGCGTGATCTTGCGTTTCAACCCCCACAGGCTCAGTGGATTAAAACCGGTGATGATCACCTGTCCTTCAGGCACGAGCACCCGCTCAACTTCACGCAGCACGTGGTGTGGATGCGCATCGAATTCCAGTGTGTGCGGCAACACGACAAGATCAAGACTATTGGTCGCAAATGGCAGATAATGGAGGTCGGCGAGTATTTCCGCGGAACCGGCATATCGTCCATCATCACACCGAAAGCGTAGCGGCATGCGGTTGGTGCGGAGGAAATCATGACGCGGAAATGAGAGTTGCACGGCATTAAAGCCAAAAGCATTGGCAACCAGCAGATCGTGTTTTTCCTGCTCCCAGTCCAGCACATACCGTCCTGCCGGGGTTTCCAGCCATACTTCAAGACCTTGAATTGACATTGTAATTAAGTGGAAGATAAAACCATGATCAAAAAATCGGCGGTTGAAATCATTGCTCTGCCTGCATTTACCGACAACTACATCTGGGTGTTGCGTCACGCAAGCCAGGTTGCCGTCGTCGACCCGGGTGACGCTGCCCCTGTACGCGAGTATTTGGCAAAAACGGGCGATCGCTTATGTGCCGTGCTGGTGACGCATTATCACCCGGATCATATTGGCGGCATTGCAGAAATTATCGCCCATCATCCCTCCCCTGTGTACGGCCCTGCCAGCGAAAATATTGCCGAAGTTTCGCATCCTTTACATGGTGGTGAGCATATTCACTTGCCTGAACTTGACTGTGAATTTGAAGTCATTACCCTGCCCGGCCATACACTGGGACACATTGCCTATTATGGTCCGGGCATAGGTGAGGCAGGAGCAGTATTCAGCGGTGACACGCTGTTTGCGGCAGGTTGCGGACGTTTGTTTGAGGGCACACCGGCGCAAATGCTTGATTCATTAACCAAGCTTGCCGTATTGCCAGCGCCGACTTTTGTGTATTGCACACATGAATACACGGCAGCAAATCTACGCTTTGCCCTGGCCGTCGAGCCGGATAATCAGGCTATTCAGCAGCGTAGCAAAGAGGTTGCCGCTACCCGCGCGGCGGGCAGCTTTACGGTGCCAACGCGCATTGATCTGGAACTGGAAACCAATCCCTTTTTGCGCTCGGACGCGCCCGCTGTGCGTGCGGCGGCGGCAGCAAGACTCGGGCATCCGCCACGCGATGCGGTAGAAACCTTTACCGCTATTCGCGAGTGGAAAAATCATTTTTAGACAAACTCATCGGCCAGCCCCATGCCTAGCAAGCATTCACCAATGCTGCCAATTTCCCGGATTTTTTATTTGACTTGATGCGATCATTATTTACGTCTCTCCTGTTTTTGCTGTTTCTCGCCGGTTGTCAGACAGCACCCGTCTCACAACCGACCCCAACCAAGCTGTATATTGCCGACCTCCCCCCCGATAGTCCAAAGGCTGCCTCGTTCAGGGAGATTGCGCAGGGAATCAACGATGATTCGCCACGCATTCCTGTCATCGACCTCACCATTTCACCGGACGATTTATGGCAACGCATGCGTAACGGATTCGCCATGCCCGATCTGGATAGCGCTTTGGTGGCGGATCGCCAGGCCTGGTACTTGAACCATCCGGATTTTTTGCGTAGCGTGCTGAATCGCGGCCGCCGCTACCTGTATCACATCGTGACCGAACTTGAAAAGCGTGGCATGCCGACTGAGCTGGCCTTGTTGCCTTTCGTCGAAAGTGCCTATAACCCACAAGCGCGTTCCTCGGCCCAGGCACTTGGCATATGGCAGTTCATCCCCTCTACTGGCAGAAATTACAACCTCAAGCAGAATGCCTGGTTCGATGAACGCCGCGACATTATTGCCTCGACCAATGCGGCACTCGATTACCTGAAATACATTTATGAAATGCATGGCGACTGGCAGTTGGCACTGGCCTCTTACAACTGGGGCGAAGGCGCCGTAGGCAGGGCAATCGCCAAAAATCAAGCCAAGGGCTTACCTGCGGATTATGCGCATTTGGGCATGCCGAACGAAACACGTTATTACGTGCCCAAGCTGCAAGCCATTAAAAACATTGTGGCAAACCCCGCACTCTTTGGCTTTAAGCTCGACCCGATTCCTAATCGGCCTTACTTTCAGGTGATTGAACGCAATGGCGACATGGATGTGGCCTTGGCTGCGCGCTTTGCAGAAATACCTGTGACGGAATTTCTTGCGCTCAACCCCGCCTACAACCGCCCGGTGATGCCTGATAGCGCGAATAGCCCGATGGTGATTCCTAGCGATAAAGTCAAAGTATTTCTCGATAATCTGCACGCTCACGAAGCACAGGACAAGCCACTCTCCGCATGGCGCACCCATACCTTGGCTCGCGGCGAAAAACTGAATACCGTCGCCCGCCGCCATGGCATCAGCGTGGCCTATCTCAAACAACTCAATGGCTTGGGCCGACGCTCGAAAGTTTCCCCCGGCTTTGGCTTACTCGTTCCTGGTAAGGATGCAGTTATTACGGAGGCCATGAGTGCCGCTGTGGAAGACGATGAACCCCAAGTGAGCGCAAGACGATCCTCCAGACTCAAAGTGCATGGCAAAAAAGCAGGTAAACGTGGCCCTGCGGCCGCAAAAGGCAGTGCTAAAAAATCAATGACAAAAGGCAATCGCGTTTCCGTCAGCATTAGAAAATCAGGCAAATCCACCAGCAAACCAGCCGGTAAAAAGAAAGCGCGTCGTTAATCTTTTAGTTTCAAACAGCACGCGCCATGCGTCGCGCTGATCATGACTTCCGCCGGATCGGTTGTGCGGCATGCCGCATCCGCATGTGGGCAGCGCGGGTGAAAGTGGCATCCTTGGGGCGGTTTGGCGGCCGATGGCATCTCGCCGGTGAGCCGGGTCATGACAACAAGCGGCCCATGCACAGGCAACACGGCGGCTAAAAGTGCCTGGGTGTAAGGGTGCTGGGGATTGCGCAATACTTCATCAGTGGTACCACGCTCGACAATTCTGCCGAGATACATCACAGCGACTTCATGCGCCAGATAATCCACTACTGCAATGTTGTGGGTGATAAACAAGAAAGCCAGCTGCTGTTCGCGCTGTAACTGCGCCAGCAGATTCAATATCTGCGCCTGCACCGACACATCCAGTGCGCTGGTAGGCTCATCGCAAACCAATAATGACGGATTAACCGCAAGCGCGCGAGCAATGGCAATCCGCTGCCGCTGGCCGCCAGAAAACTCGTGCGGATAGCGGCTCGCCATCTCGGCCGCTAAACCCACGCGCCCCAGCAGTTCAGCAACGCGCTCTGCCGATTTTTTTTCCCTGCCCGCTGCCAAGCCCAATGTGCGCATGCCTTCGGTAATGATGTCGCCTACGCGCATGCGGGGGTTGAGTGAGGCAAAAGGGTCTTGAAAAATCATCTGCATCTGCGCGCGCAAAGGACGCAATTCACTGGTGGATAAGCCGACGAGCAACTGACCCTTCAGGTGCACTTGTCCTGAGGTGGGCGACACGAGTTGCAGTATCGCTTTGCCAGCCGTTGTTTTGCCACAGCCGGATTCACCCACCAACGCCAAGGTGCGCCCAGCTTGAAGTTGCAGCGAGATGCCATCAACGGCACGCACATGCCCCACCGTGCGTTGCAGCAGACCGCGGCGAATAGGGAAATGCACACGCAGATCATTGACACTAAGCAAGGGTGGAACCATTGTGTCGTGATCACCTTCTGCCGCCGTCCCGGAAGGGGACTGTCCAGAAAAGGATTCAAAGCTGCGCGGCGCATCATCAGCGCGCCCCGCAGGAAGTCCCCTTGAGGTACCGACTTTTTCTATGCCAGGTGAACGCTCAAGAACACATCGCATGCGCTGATCGGCATTAACTGCCCGCCACGCGGGAGCAGCCTCGCGGCATTGCGCTAGCGCTTCGGGACATCGCTCAACAAAGCGACACCCGACATGGTGCGTCTCGGCAGGCGGAACATTGCCCGGTATGGTGGCCAAGTTTGCGCCGCGCCTTGCCGGATCAGGCAAGGCGGAAAACAGCCGAACTGAATACGGGTGTGCAGGATGCGCGAAAAACCGCGCGCGCGGGGCTTCCTCGACCAACTGTCCGGCATACATCACACCCACTCGATCTGCCATGCGCGCCACCACGCCCAGATCATGGCTAATCAACAAAACAGCCATGCCCTGCTTGCGGCGCAAGGCATCCAGCACATCCAGCACTTGCGCTTGAATCGTGACATCCAGTGCCGTGGTCGGTTCATCCGCAATCAACAAGCGCGGCCGCCCGGCCAAGGCCATGGCGATCATCACCCGTTGTTTCATGCCACCAGACAGCTGAAAAGGAAACTCATCCAATCGCCGCACGGGGTCAGGAATGCCCACTTGCATAAGCAGCTCAACCGCACGAGCACGCGCCGCCACGCCTTGCAGCTGCTCATGCAGGGCCAGTGCTTCACCAATCTGATGCCCGATTCGCATCACCGGATTCAAGCTGGTGGCCGGTTCCTGGAAAATCATGCCGATGCCGCCGCCACGCACCTGGCGCATGCGATTTTCCGGCAACGCGAGTAATTGAGTACCGGCAAACTCGACTTGCCCTTGGCTTACGCGCGCGCCGGGTGGCAAAAGGCGCATCAAGCCCAGCGCCGTCATGGATTTGCCGCAACCGGATTCACCCAGCAGCGCAAAGCATTCGCCCGCCTCAATCGAAAATGAAACGCCATCTACCGGGCACGCCACACCAATGTCGATGACCAGATTGCTTACCCTCAACAAACTCATGCCGCAGTCCTTGGGTCGAAGGCATCGCGCACGGCATCGGTCAACAGGTTGGCTGCCAGCACCAAAATAAACATGAAGGTAAATGCCGCCGCCAGCGACCACCACACCATGGGGTCGCGGGCTAATTCCATGCGCGCGGCATTGATCATGGTGCCAAAAGAGATAGTGGCCGGATCAACCCCGACCCCGACATACGAGAGCACCGCTTCAGCCAGCACCAGCCCGGAAAAATCCATCACCAGGGCAATGAGTACGATATGCATCAAATTCGGCAGAATATGACGTTGCATGATGGCGAAATGACTGACCCCAAAAGCACGCGCGGCCTGAACAAACTCAAGTTCGCGCAACTTGAGCGTCTCCCCGCGCAGCAAGCGTGCCAGCCCTGTCCAGCTGGTCATGCCAAGAATCAGGCACAAGGCCAACAGCCGCGCATCGGCCCGCTCGGCCGAGGTGACAAACCAATCCGGGTGGGTGTCGATCACCACTTGCATCATCAGCACCGCTGCAGCAATGAGCAGCACACCGGGGATGGAATTCAGCGTGGTATATGCATACTGGATCACATCATCTACCCAGCCGCCCAGATAGCCCGCCAAAATGCCCAGCAGCACGGCCACAGGCAGCATCACCAGCGTGGTGAGTGTGCCAATCAATAAACCCGTGCGTATGCTTTTGAGCGAAAGATACAGCACGTCCTGCCCCACTTTGTCGGTCCCCAACACGTGATAGCCACTGCCCAGCGCCATGGTGACGCCCATGATCAGAAATAACACCAGCAGGGTAAGCAGCGTGGCATGGCTTGCCACACGCCGAGAAGACTTTCTCGCCGCATCACCATCCGCTACGGCGAGGAGAGCGTTTATTGCTCGACCGCCTTGTGACATGGTGGCTTCACCAGCGCCGGGTTTTTGCGCGCTTTCAATTGCCTGACCTTGTCGCTTAAAGCGAAGGCGCATCACTGACATCAAGCCCAGCCACAGCAGCAGCCCCCCTGCCGCACCCAGCGCACTACGTTGCACGATATCTATCGTGCGATGTTCCAACGCATACCCCAGATGCGCCCCACCCCATGTCAAACGCGGAAAGCCGCGCTCAATCGAGCCGGGCAAAGGTTCTTTGGAAAACAAATGCGTTGCCAGCGGCGCTGAATAGGTTTTCTCGGGATGTAACCGCAAGGGGGCAAGCAAAACATCCAGTAAAGAATTCACCTCGACGGCATAGTTTATTTTTTGCGCCACAGCCTGGCCCGGGGCTGCATCCAGCCGAGCACGGTAATGCAGTGAATCCAGCACCCCAACGAATAAAAACGCAGCCAGTACGGTCGCGGAAACCATCGCGACTTTGTCGCTAGCCACCCGCGCCCAGGAGTGACGCAACGGCGCTTGTCGTCGGGCCCACATACCGAGCATGACAACCGCCGTGACCAAGCCGAAAAACAAGGCGTCAGACCACAATACAACCACTTGAAATGGCAGTGACATCATTGAAAACTCATTGAAAACTCATTTCAAGCTCACCCGCGGATCAGCCAGGGTGTAAGAAATATCCGTGGCCAGCAAACCCAGGATATACAGGACTGAACCAATAAACACCATTGCGCGCACCACAGCAAAGTCCTGCGCGTTAATCGCTTCAATGGTGTAGCTACCCAGACCCGGAATGCCAAAGAATGATTCCGTCAGCAGGCTGCCCATGAATAGCGTGGGAATCACTGCCACGACACCTGTCAGAATCGGAATCATGGCATTGCGCAGCACATGGCGAAACAGAACCGCCGCTTCAGACGCGCCTTTGGCACGCGCGGTACGCACGTAATCGCGGGTGATTTCTTCCAGAAAGATCGTGCGATACCAGCGTGCAGACGCCCCTAGCCCGGCAATGACCCCGATAAACACCGGCAGAACAAGAAACTTTGCTGCCGTGAACCCCGTGGCATACCCTGAAATGGGAACCCAATGCCACACTTTGGCTACCAGCCATTGGCCACCAATAATGTAGAACAAGCCTGAAACAGACATCATGGCAACACACAGCACGACGCCGAAAAAATCCGCTCGTGTCGCGCGAAAAAATACCAGCAACAAGGCAAAGGCAATCGCCACACCCAGCCCCAGAATAAAGGTCGGCACTGCAATAGCCAAGCTCGGCCCCGCCCGATGCTTGATTTCGCTGGCAATATCACGGCCATCATCCGCACGGCCAAAGTCGCCCGCGAACATGCGCATCGACTTATTGAAAAATACCGTTTCTGTCAGGTGCGCCATGCCCGCTGAACCGGCCGCAGTGGCATTCCAGATGAGCGGTTGATCGTAGCCGCGCTCGGCTTTCCACTTCTGGATCGCTTCAGGCGTGACGCGCTTGATCCCTAATTGCATACGCGCCATATCGTCTGGCGAATTGACGACAAAGAACAGCACGAAGGTGATCAGATTCACTCCGAGCAAAATCGGTACAGCATATAAAAGACGGCGAATGATGTAGGCAAGCATCGGAGCGAAATATACACTGCCGCCCCAGCTTGGCGATGCATTGGCAGTGGTGCTGCACATCGTGTGCGTACCCCTTTTCCACTTTTCATCCCCTGCCGCCAAATAGTCGCCAAATTTTTCAATTTCCTGCGTATAATCTTCACCTCTTTAGCGCCCGTAGCTCATCTGGATAGAGTACTTGGCTACGAACCAAGGGGTAGGGAGTTCGAATCTCTCCGGGCGCACCAATTAAATGAAAAATGCTGATACGAATCGGCATTCTGCGGTACTTGCAAAGTAGCAGGCCTGGCGACAGACCAAGGGCAAAGTTGTATTGCTCAAAGTAACTTAAAGCGTCTCATCATGCGAGAGTACAGGTTCTGAATACCCCATCGCGCCATCTTGCTATTACCTTGCAGCCGCCAGACAAGCAGCTGCTGCAAAACCTATGTGGCCCGCTAGATGAGAATCTGCGCCATATCGAGACCCATTTCAATGTCGCCGTTGCTCGTCGAGGGGGGCAGTTGCGCATCAGCGGCAATGCCGAGCTATCTGCGCTGGCTGCTGAATTTCTGCAGAACCTCTACATTCTGGCAAGCCAGCCGCTGTCCCTAGAAGATCTTCAGCAGAATCTGATCGAAATGAATCACCGCACACAGGAAAGCACAGGCCAGGCAATCGAGCCGACTGAAATTGAGCCTAAACGGTCCAAGAGTCTCCATGGGCATACACCCAATCAGGCGGCTTACCTCAAAAACATTCAAACCCACGACGTTACCTTTGGCATAGGGCCTGCAGACACAGGCAAAATGTATCTGGCGATCTCAGCCGCTGTGGATACGCTGGCGCGTGATGAAGTCAAGCGTATTATCCTGGTTCGTCCATCAGCAGAAAAATTTTGCTGTCTATCGCCTTGGGAATTGTCCCAAAAAATCACCCCTTCTTTACGCCCGCTTTATGATGTGCTGCATGATCTCATCGGATTTGAGAAAACAACCAAACTCTGCAAAAAACAACAAATCGAAGTGTCTCCGCTGAAATACCTGCAAGGCCGCACGCTCAATCACGCATTCATTGTGATGGATGAAGCTCAAAATACGACACCGCAGGAAATGAAAATGTTTCTTACCCGAATTGGCGTAGGCACCAAAGCAGTCATTACTGGGGATATAAACCGGATTAATCTTCCTGCCGGAGAAAAGTCCGGCTTGGTGGAAGCCCGCCAAGTCTTGACGGGTGTATCGGGTCTGGCCTTTACTGATTTTTCAGCCGATGACGTTGTTTGCCAACCGGTGGTAATGCGCATCGTTAAAGCCTACAAAAAACATGGCGCGGCGACTCCCTGAACTTCATCTGGCCGTGCAATATCCCGGCGGCAAAAATGGCGCCCCTGCACGCACCCAGGTGCGGCGCTGGGTGCGTGCGGTCTGCACCTTGCCAGCTGCAATCACCATTCGTTTTGTGGATGTTAACGAAGGACAAAACCTCAATCGGCAATGGCGCGGCAAAGATTACGCCACCAATGTGTTGTCGTTTCCTTACCAGCATGAGCCCATGCTTCACGGCGATCTGGTCGTTTGTTCTTCCGTGGTGCTGCGTGAAGCCGCTGAACAAAACAAACAACCAGAAGCGCACTTCGCACATCTCATCGTGCATGGTATTCTGCATCTGCAAGGTTTTGATCACGAAACCAGCGCTGCGGATGCAGCCCTCATGGAAACACGTGAGCGCGAGATTTTAAGCCTCTTGAGCTATCCCGATCCTTACTGCTAACTATGGACCCCTCCAGTCGACCGAGCCTGATTGAACGTCTTTCCTCGCTCTTGATGCGCGAACCTGAAGACCGCGAACAACTCCTGCATTTGCTGCATAACGCGTTTGAACGTCATTTAATGGATGCCGATGCACTATCCATTATCGAAGGTGCGCTTTCCGTCGCCGATATGCCCGTGCGTGACGTCATGGTGCCGCGCGCGCAAATGGATTTCGTTGAAATCAACGACCCGCCTGAAAAAATCATCGAGCTGGTGGTAACAACTGCGCATTCCCGTTTTCCCGTCATTAGCGAAGGCAAAGACGATGTCATCGGCATTTTGCTCGCCAAAGATCTGCTGCGTCACTTTTCTGACAAAGACTTTGATCTGCGTGGCAGCTTGCGGCCAGCAATTTTCATCCCTGAATCAAAACGCCTGAATGTGCTGTTACGCGAATTTCGCGCCTCGCGCAATCACATGGCGGTCGTGGTCGATGAATATGGCGGCGTGGCGGGTATTGTGACCATTGAAGATGTGCTCGAGCAAATTGTTGGCGACATTGAAGACGAATACGATTTCGATGAAACCGAAGGCACCATCGTGTTGGACAACAGCGGCAGCTACCGGGTGAAAGCCCTTACCGAAATCGAGGATTTCAACGCGGCCTTTGGTACAAATTATTCTGATGAACATTTCGATACCGTCGGCGGTTTGGTTATTCACCATCTCGGACGCCTGCCCAAACGCAATGAAGTCATCGACATTGAAGGCTTGCGTTTTCAAATTCTGCGCGCCGATAGCCGCCGTGTGCACACCCTGCTGGTCGATCCACAAAAAGGCCTGCCGCTCACCGTTACCGAAGAATGAAAGGCCGCGACGCGTTGCAGACTTTCCCTGTTGCCGCGCGCGTTTCCGCATTTTTTTTCAAGCGCTTAACTAATACGCCTCGTGTGGTTATCGCCCTTCTTCTAGGCGCGCTATGCACCATCGGCTTTGCGCCCTTCGCCGTCTGGCCAGCGCCGACTTTTTCATTAATGGGGTTATTCATGCTGTGGCAGCGCGCCGCTTCGCCACGGCAAACCGCACTGCTAGGCCTGGCTTGGGGTTTGGGCTGTTTTCTCACCGGCGTGTCGTGGATATATGTCAGCTTGAATGAATTTGGTGGCATGGCCGCGCCTCTAGCCGCCATTGCTACCCTGCTGTTCTGCCTAACGCTGGCTCTCTTCCCCACCCTTGCTGGCGGACTGTTTGCACACTGGCAAAGACACGCCGCACCCTGGCATTGCGCGCTCCTTTTTGCCGGCTTATGGACGCTCAGCGAATGGCTACGCGGCACGGTGTTCACCGGCTTTCCCTGGCTTGCTGTCGGCTATGCCCAAAGTCCGCCCAGCCCGTTGGCCGGCTGGGGCGCGGTGCTCGGCGTATATGGTGTTGGCTTTATCGTTGCACTGATTGGCGGCCTCGGCGCAGTGCTCATCGAAAAGCGTGGCAAATCGCTGCCGGCATGGTTCGCTATCGTCCTGTTCTTTGCTGGCGGTGCCTTATTGCGCCACATGGACTGGACGCAACCTGCAGGTGCACCACTCACCGTTGCGCTGCTACAAGGCAATGTGCCACAAAGTTTGAAGTGGGATCCAAACCGCCTGGCACTTTCGATCAACACCTATACGCAACTTGCCCAGCAACATCCGGCCGATCTCACTGTATTGCCAGAAACCGCCCTGCCGCTACTTTTCAACGAAGTGCCGCCTAGCGTGCTGCGCGAATTCACCCGCCATGGCGCAGCCCTGATCGGTGCGCCCATTGCCACAAGAGATGGCAGTTATGTCAATGGCGCCGTGTTGCTGGCACGCCCTGCAGGGGGTACCCCTGGGATGCCGACTTTTGCTACATCCTTATCTGAACAACCGAGCGCCTATGCCAAGCAGCATTTAGTGCCTTTTGGCGAATACGCGCCTCCCGGATTTTCCTGGTTTTTTGAGCTCGCAAACATCCCCATGTCGAGCTTTACCGCAGGCACAGCGCGGCAAGCACCGCTGATATTGGGCGACCAAAAGATCGCCCCGAATATTTGTTATGAAGACATCTTTGGCGAAGAGATCCTCTCGGCCTTACCGCAAGCCACATTGCTCATCAACCTTTCCAACACCGCCTGGTTTGGCGATTCGCTGGCACAACCGCAACACCTGCAAATCGCCCGGATGCGTGCGATTGAGACCGGCCGCACCATGTTGCGCGCAACGAACACCGGCATGACCGCGATGATCACCCCCAACGGCATGGTCGCCGCCGCGCTACCGCCCTTCACTATTGCCGCACTGACAGTCACCGCACAGGGCTATAGCGGCCTGACACCTTATGCCCGCTGGGGGAATATGCTGGCTTTATTGCTGGCGATGCTGGCCTGCTTGCCGGCAATACGGCGTCGCACCTGACGATGTCAATTCAGTCGTCAAGAAACCGCCTGCATTGAAAAATGCATTGATCGCAGCACAGCTGATCGATGCCGATCCGCCACCGGGTGCCGACCAATAAAGCCCAGCTCATGGCTTTCGCCGGGCATCGATGCTCCAGCCACCTGCACCCCACGCAGCCAGTGTCAGCAATCCACCCACGATGGCAATGTTCTTGAAGAAAAGCAACTGCTGGATGAGTTGCTGGTCAGCCGGGGCAGCCCAATAACTGTGGAAAAAGAACGACGCCACCAAAGTAAACAGTGCCAGAACCAAGGCGGCGATGCGAGTACCAAACCCTGTAATCAGGGCGATGCTACCCAGAATTTCAATAGTCAGGGCGAGCACCGCAGCTATCTGGGGCATAGGCAAGCCCACGGAAGAAATATAGCCGACCGTTCCGGCAAAGCCGGTAACCTTGCCGATGCCGGCAGGAAGGAATAAAAACGCCAGCAACAGGCGGCCGACCAGACTCAAAGGGTTTTGAAGTGCATTAAACATGGGCAGGCTCCTTTTTTATCTCAAATTGAAAGGCAAAAATTCAAGCAGCCAGATCAAACACCAGTACCTCAGCATCGCTGCCATGTGCCAAAGTAATTCTGCTTTCAGACTCAAGCATGACCGCATCCCCCGCACCGATACGCTGACCATTCACCTCAAGCGCGCCGCGTGCCAGATGCACATAGGCTTTGCGGGCTGGGTCAAGTGCGAGTTCTGCACGCTCATCGCCATCGAAAAGACCCAGGTAAAGCGTCGCGTCAGCGTGGATCGTGACCGAGTCCTGCGCGCCATTTGGGGACGCCACCAGGCGCAGTGTGCCGCGCTTTTGGTCAGCGGGAATCGTTTTCTGCTCGTAACCGGGCGCTATGCCAGTGACATTGGGCACAATCCATATTTGCAATAAATGGGTTACCTGGTCTTTTGCGTGATTAAACTCGCTATGCAAAACGCCCGTTCCCGCGCTCATGCGTTGCACGTCGCCGGGCGGAATGCCCTCGATATTGCCCATGCTGTCCTGGTGCGCCAGCTCCCCCGACAGTACATAGCTGATGATTTCCATGTCGCGGTGGCCGTGCTTGCCAAAGCCTTTGCCCGGCTCAATACGATCTTCGTTAATAACGCGCAGATTGCCCCAACCCATAAAGGCCGGATCCTGGTAATCGGCAAACGAGAATGAGTGATAACTCTTGAGCCAACCGTGGTCTGCATAACCACGATCTTGCGATTTGCGCAGGGTGAGCATGAAAGCATCTCCTTGTCCATGGTCGAGATTGTTATCTTAACAATCTCGCTAGTCAATATGTCTTTCAACACGGTGCATCGAGGATAAAACGCATAAATCATGACTGTCTCGCCGTCCTGCCAGTGCCGATTTTTCAGGCTTTGTTGTTTTGAAGTCAATGTAAGGTCGTAGCGTTCATATCTTCACCCGCTTCAGACGCAGTGCGTTAGTGATCACCGAGACCGAACTGAAACTCATGGCCACAGCGGCGATCAGCGGCGAGAGCAGCAAGCCGGTGAAGGGATAGAGCACGCCTGCTGCCAGCGGAATGCCCAGCGCGTTATAAAGGAATGCAAAGGCCAGGTTCTGGCGCATGTTGCCGACGGTCGCCACCGATAGCGCACGCGCCCGCAAGATGCCACGCAAGTCGCCCTTGACCAGCGTCACCTGAGCGCTGTTCATGGCGACATCCGTGCCCGTGCCCATGGCGATACCGACCTCGGCACGCGCCAGCGCTGGCGCATCGTTGATGCCATCGCCGGCCATGGCAACTTTGCAGCCTTCGCCTTGCAAGCGCTCTACCAGTGCCACCTTGTCGCGTGGCTTCACTTCGCCATAAACCTCACCGCGCGCTGCATCAAGGCCGAGGCGCGAAGCCACGGCACGCGCTGTAGTCAAACCATCGCCCGTTGCCATGATGACGCGGATGCCAGCGGTCTTGAGCCCGGCCAGCGCTTCCGGCGTTGACTCCTTGATCGGATCAGCGACAGCGACGAGGCCTGCCAGATATCCGTTCACCGCCAGGTACATTACGCTGGCGCCTTCCGTGCGCAGGGTTTCAGCAGCAGCCGCGAGATCTGTCGCAACCACTTTTTCATCTGCCATCAAGGCTGCATTGCCGAGAATCACTGCGCGGCCTGCGATCAACCCGCGCACGCCGATGCCCGTGCCGGATTCAAAGCGCTCGGGCTTATCCAGCGCCAGTTGCCGCCGCAGCGCCTCGGCAACAATGGCATGGGCGAGCGGATGCTCACTGCCTTGATCAATGCTGGCAGCTGTACGCAACACCTCGTCCTCACTCCAGCCCGTGGCGGCTACCACACGATGAAAAGACGGCTTGCCGGCGGTGAGCGTGCCGGTTTTGTCCACGATCAGCGTGTCAATCGTGCGCAATTGTTCAATCGCGGCGGCATCGCGGAACAGCACGCCCGCAGTAGCCGCCTTGCCGGTGGCCACCATGATGGACATCGGTGTTGCCAGACCCAGCGCGCAGGGGCAGGCGATGATCAGCACCGAGACGGCGTTGATCAGCGCATACACCCAGCTGGGATCGGGGCCGAAAAAACCCCAGATAAAAAAGGTGAGCAAGGCGATGCCCATGACGATCACCACGAAGTAGCCCGCCACCACATCGGCCAGGCGCTGCATGGGCGCACGCGAGCGCTGTGCCTGCGCAACCATCTGCACGATCTGCGCGAGCACCGTGGCAGAGCCGATTTTTTCGGCACGCATGATCAAGCTGCCATTGGCATTGATTGTCGCGCCAATGAGTTTGTCGCCGGGCTGCTTGGAGACAGGAATCGGCTCGCCGGTGAGCATGGACTCATCCACCGCGCTCTCGCCTTCCTCGACCACGCCATCCACCGGCACTTTCTCGCCGGGGCGCACGCGCAGCCGGTCGCCGATATGCACGTGGGTGAGCGGGATGTCTTCTTCGCTGCCATCGCTCCCGATGCGCCGCGCGGTCTTGGGCGCCAAACCAAGCAGGGACTTGATCGCCGCCGAAGTCTGCGAGCGCGCCTTCAGTTCGAATATCTGGCCAAGCAATGTCAAGGAAACAATCACCGCCGCCGCCTCGAAATACACGCCAACCCGACCATGCGCAACAAAGGATGCAGGGAAAATATCCGGCACCACGGTGGCTGCCACGCTATAAAAATAGGCGGCAGAGGTGCCCGAACCAATCAGCGTCCACATGTTCGGATTGCGCGTGATAACTGATTGCACGCCGCGCACAAAAAACGGCCAGCCCGCCCAGAGCACGATAGGTGTTGCCAACATCAATTCAACCCAGTTCTGCATTTGCGGGGTCATCAGTGCCAAGCTATGCCCGGCCATTGCGAGTACCGTCACGACTATTGTCAGCGGCAGCGTCCACCAGAAACGGTGGCGAAAATCCCTCAGCTCGGGATTTTCCTCATCGTCCAGCGAGGGCATCTCCGGCTCCAGAGCCATGCCGCACTTGGGGCACATGCCGGGCATAGGCTGGCGGATTTCCGGATGCATGGGGCAAGTGTAGATCTCTCCTTTGAGCACTACGTCGGATTCTGCCGGGTGCAAGGCTTTTTGCAAATAATATTGCGGATCCAGATCGAATTTGGTTTTGCACCTGGCACCACAAAAGAGATAACGCCTGCCTTGATAATCGGAAGCTATCGTTGCATCCGGTGATACCGTCATGCCGCAAACCGGGTCTTTGTTTTCCCCAGCGATAGCTGGATGCTCTTCGAACTCATGATGGCAGGATGTCTGATGTACATGATTCATTATGGTTTTCCTTGGTTAGGCATGGTTCTTCAACAGAGAATGAAAGCCCGGGGCTTTCATCTGGCATCCAACAAGCATTGCCGAATTCAATAACTCCCTCCCTTTCCTCGCGCCGGACCAAATGCGAGAGAACGGTAATCAGAATCGACAATAGCGCGAGTTGAGCCGCACTAGAAAAGAAAATCCACATTCAGTCGAATTCGCATTTCCCCTACGCTTTTACCCCGCTGCCGCGAATCGCCAGCGTGCCTCACTTTTCCGTGGGCATGGCAGTGGTGCCTGATTGGTTTTGCATCATGCGTTCCATCATCATCTGCATCATGTCCATACGCTTTTCCATCTGCTGCATGCGATCCATGCCAGCGCCTTCGCCGCCCTGATCCTTCATCATGCCCCTACCCATGCCGGCCATGCCGCCTTTCCCACCCTTCATCATCGGGCAGGCCATACCCTCCTCACCCATCATGCCCTTGGCGATCATCATGTTCTCGTGCATGGTCTGCATGTGCTCGGCCATCAATTTCTGCCGTTCCTCGTCACTCTTGGCCTTGCCGATGCGATCAAGCTGGGAGCGCATTTTTTTCACGTTGCCCTGCATCTTCTTGATTGCTTCGCCATGATTGACACTGGGTTGGACAGCCGCCTTGACAACCGTCGCATCGGTCTTTTGCTCGGGGTGATGCGCTTCTTCGGCGTGAGCGGCAAACGCCAGCATCATGGATGCTGCAATAACACTTAGGGTCTTCTTCATGGCTGGTCTCCTGGAAAGGTGTTGCCGTTACCGGCAAAAAAAGTCGACTTGCGATTATTCCAGCTTGCCTTGGCGTAAGGCATAAACTTTTACCAGTGCGGAAGCGTGGGAACCTTTTCAGACTAATCTCATAGAAATCGCCTGTCAATTCGCATTTGACACGTGCTGCAAGTTCATGCTCTGTCCGCTTCTGTAGCCACGCAAAGCACTGTAAAATCGTTTTCTTTATCGCATTTCGGAATGCCCTCATGAAGCAAAAACCCACATTCCAGGAAATCATCCTGCGCTTGCAGGATTACTGGAACCGGCAGGGCTGCGTGTTGCTCCAGCCTTACGATATTGAAGTTGGCGCCGGCACATTTCACACCGCGACTTTTCTGCGCGCCTTGGGGCCCGAGCCTTGGCGGGCGGCTTATGTGCAACCTTCGCGGCGGCCGAAAGATGGCCGCTATGGCGAAAACCCGAATCGCTTGCAGCACTACTACCAATACCAGGTGGTGCTGAAACCCAACCCGCCCAATATTCAGGAACTGTACCTCGACAGCCTGCGTCACCTGGGCATTGACACCGCCGAACATGACATCCGCTTTGTCGAGGATGACTGGGAATCGCCCACGCTGGGTGCCTGGGGTCTGGGATGGGAAGTGTGGCTGGATGGCATGGAAGTCACCCAATTCACCTATTTTCAGGAAGTCGGCTCACTCGTCTGCCGCCCCGTGCTGGGCGAGATTACTTATGGCATCGAACGTCTGGCGATGTATTTGCAAGGAGTAGAGAACGTGTACGACCTGGTGTGGTCGCCGGGTGTGACCTATGGCGACGTATATCACCAGAATGAAGTGGAGCAATCCACCTACAACTTTGAGCATTCGGATGTGGATTGGCTATTTGCCCAGTTTGGCAAATTCGAGTCCGAAGCCCACCGACTCATTGGCCTTAATCTTCCCCTGCCCGGTTTCGAGATGGTCATGAAAGCATCGCACAGTTTCAACTTGCTGGACGCGCGCGGTGCGATTTCAGTCACCGAGCGCGCCGCCTACATCGGTCGCGTGCGCGCGCTGGCGCGTGAAGTGGCGCAAGCGTATTACGACTCGCGCGAGCGGCTGGGCTTTCCGATGCTGAAGGGAGACGCCGCATGAAGGCGACACCCATGAAAGCCACTCTATTGATTGAGCTTCTCTGTGAAGAACTGCCACCGAAATCGCTGAAAATGCTTGGCGAAAAATTTGGCGAAGAAATTCTCAACGAACTGATCCGTTATCAGTTAAAGCTTCGCGTACCCAAGATTGAGATATTTGCAACACCACGCAGGCTCGCCGTGCTTGTCCCCGATGTATTTTCTCAAGCCGAGGACAGACACGAAAAAAAGAAGCTTATGCCGGTGAAGGTAGCGCTGGATGTCAATGGCCAACCAACTCCCGCACTATTGAAGAAATTGGAAACGGAAGGCATTCCAGCTTCTGAAATCGGCAAATTTAAAAAGGAGTTAGATGGAAAAACGGAAATGTTTTTCTATGATGCACTAGTCAAAGGAGCAACCCTAGATAACTGTTTGACTGAAATTTTGGCTGCGGCGCTGAAAAAACTCCCCGTCGCCAAGCTCATGCGCTGGGGCAATAGCGAGGTGCAGTTTGTGCGTCCCGTGCATGGACTGGTGCTGCTGCATGGCACGCGCGTTGTGCCAGGCTCTGCGCTGAGCTTGAGTAGCAGCAACACCACGCGCGGCCATCGCTTTATGAGCACGGGCGAGATCACTCTCACCAACGCGGATGATTATGCCGCGACGCTGGAACAACAAGGCCGCGTGATTGTCTCGTTCGATAAGCGCCGCGAGATGGTTCGCCAGCAACTCGATGCCGCAGCCGGTAGCCGCACCTGGTTGCAAGACGATGCGCTGCTGGATGAAGTCACCGCTTTAGTCGAATATCCCGCCGTCTATGAAGCGGGGTTTGAAGCGGAATTCCTCGCTGTGCCGCAGGAATGCCTGATTCTGACCATGAAGGCGAACCAGAAATACTTTCCGCTGATGGATGGCACCGGGCCGAATGCAAAGCTGACCAACCGCTTTCTCGTCGTCAGCAACATGAAGGTCGCTGACCCCACACACATCATCACAGGCAATGCCCGCGTCGTACGGCCACGGCTGGCAGACGCCAAGTTCTTTTTCGAGATGGACAAAAAAACGCCGCTCTCCGCGCGCATTGGCAAGCTCGCCAGCGTGGTGTATCACAACAAGCTTGGCACGCAGGGCGAGCGCGTCGACCGGCTGATCAAGCTCGCAGCGCGGATTGCTCACCGGCTCGGCGCTGATGCAACGCTCGCCGAGCGCGCCGCATTACTTGCCAAGGCCGACCTCGTCACCGACATGGTGGGCGAATTCCCTGAGCTGCAAGGCATCATGGGGCGCTATTACGCGCTGGCCGATGGCGAAGCTGCTGTTGTCGCTGTGGCGATTGAAGAGCACTATCGCCCGCGTTTCAATGGCGATGTGCTGCCGCACGGTCCCGTGGCTTGCGCTGTTGCGCTGGCCGACAAAATGGATGCCCTGATCGGCTTTTTCGGCATCGGCCAAATCCCGACTGGCGATAAAGACCCCTTCGGTTTGCGTCGCGCTGCGCTCGGTGTTTTGCGTATCCTGATGGAAACGCCGCTGCCGTTAAGCCTTGCCGATCTGATTGAAGACGCTGCTGAAGGCTTTTCTCCGGCGTTATTAACCTCCGAGTGCCGTATTACCAGCGCCGACTTCTTCCGTGAACGGCTGCGTAACTTGCTGCGCGATGCCGGACACGAGCCTAACGCGGTGGATGCCGTACTCGCCCAAAACCCCACGCGCATGGATGAAGTGCCGCAACGCCTGGCCGCCGTCAAAGCCTTTGCCGCCCTGCCCGAAGCGGCCGCGCTGGCTGCAGCCAACAAACGCATCGTCAATATCCTGAAAAAATCGACCGGGCAGGCAAGCCAAACAGTTAACTCTGCGCTACTCCATGAGACGGCAGAAAAAAACCTATTTGCCGAAGTCAAAAGACTCACCCCGCTCATCGAAGCACAACTCGCCAAAAGCGACTACACCACGGCCCTGAAATCCCTAGCTGACCTGCGTCCGGCAGTCGACGCTTTTTTTGAAGGCGTGATGGTCAATGCAGATGATCCAGCGATGCGCACTAATCGTTTGGCACTGCTGGTACAGCTGGCCAAGCTGATGAACTGCGTGGCGGATATTTCACGCTTATCAAGCTAAGGCTACATCACCAAAATGCTCTGGCTCATCACGAAATATCTCACTACCGCCGCCGTGGTCGTGCTGGTGTCGGAGCTTGCCAAACGCAGCGACAAGCTCGGCGGCCTGGTCGCCGCGCTGCCGCTGGTGACAATTTTGACCCTCATCTGGCTGCAAATCGAAAATCAACCCGAATCCAAAATAGCCAATCACGCCTGGTATACGTTTTGGTATGTTGTACCCACACTACCGATGTTCCTCGCCTTTCCGTTGCTGTTGCCGCGTTTAGGATTCTGGCTAACATTGCTCGCCAGCGTCGTTATCACAGTCGCTTGCTTTGGCCTGTTTGTGCTTGCCGTGCGCCGCGTTGGTATTGAGCTGTTGTAGACCACGCAGCAGCAACACCCGTTGAAAATAAACCGACCAAACCTAACGAATAGCCGGGACAGAGGGCTGTTTTCCTCGCCTTCCGCTGTCACCATAAAACATAAACTGATATTGATATGAAGCTGATTATTCTCGACCGCGATGGTGTGATCAATTTTGATTCCGCCCAGTTCATCAAGTCGCCTGACGAATGGAAGCCCCTTCCTGGCAGCCTCGCTGCCATCGCGCGGCTGAATCAGGCGGGCTATCGCGTAGTAGTCGCGACGAATCAATCCGGCGTGGGCCGTGGCTTGTTCGAGATGGATACGCTCAACGCGATTCACGAAAAAATGAACAAAGCCTTGGCGCAAGTCGGTGGGCGCATTGATGCTATCTTTTTTTGCCCGCATACCAGTGCTGACAATTGCGCTTGCCGCAAACCCAAACCAGGGATGTTGCACGAAATTTCCAAACGCTTTAATACGAATTTAACCAATGTGCCCGCCATAGGCGATGCGCTGCGTGACCTGGAGGCCGCTGTCGCCGTCGGTGCCAAACCCATTCTGGTGCTCACCGGCAAAGGCAAAAAAACCGCCACTGATCCGGAACTGCCTGCTGGCACACTCGTTTTTCCTGATCTCACAGCGGCTGTCGCCCACCTGCTCGCATGAGCACGTATAACTCCATGCTGTCATTCCTCCGCTCCTTGCTCTATCTGGTCATATTGATCATCACCACTCCACCCTACATGGTGCTGTTTATTCTGGTCAGCTTTCCACTCTCGCTGCGCTGGCGCCACCGGCTGGCCATGCCTTGGGTGCGCTTTGCGATCTGGCTGGTCAAACATGTCCTGGGCATCCCCTATCGCCTCATCGGCGCAGAAAACATCCCGCCGCGATCGGCGATCGTGTTTTGCAAACATCAGTCCGCCTGGGAAACATTGATCCTGCAAGAAGTGTTCAAGGATGCGGTGTTCGTCTGGAAAAAAGAGATCAAGAAGCTGCCATTTTTCGGCTGGGCACTGGCGCTCACGCCCATGATTCCGATTGATCGCGATGCAGGCAAAGAAGCGATCAAACACCTGGTCGAACTCGGTCGTGCACGCCTGGACGAAGGCTATACCGTCGTCATCTTCCCTGAAGGCACGCGCGCTCCCCCAGGTGGAAAGCACCGCTACAAAGGGGGCGGTGCCTTTCTGGCCACAGCCAGCGGCGCGCCTGTGGTTCCTGTGGCGCTGAACTCAGGTGAATTCTGGGGGAAGAACGCCTTGTTCAAAAAAAGTGGTGTCGTCACCGTGAGTGTCGGCCCGGCCATTGATCCCGAGGGTTTAACCGCATCCGAAATTCTGGCGCAGGCAGAGACTTGGATCGAAGCGGAAATGCGTCGCATCAGCCCGGATCTTTATCTCGCTACAGATACAAATACCGATGAGGTCAGTCCGCAAACGCCAACTTGATCTACGGCTGGACGCCGCCACACCTGATGCTGCATTACGCTGGCATGAGGGCACACTCATTCGCTGCCTGGGTTTATCGCTGCGCTTGACGCTCAGCCGCGAGCATGTCCAAACGTGCCGTCAAGGGGATACCTTATTTTTACCCCTACCACCGCATGCCACGCCACGGCAGATTCAAGATAGTGCTGAAGCCTGGCTGCGCACAGACGCCATCCGCTACTTGACACACTGTATCGCTGAAAAATCGGCGCTGGCGATACGGCGGCAACCTCGTCTGGTTCTCTCTTTTGCCACCCGTGGCGATTGGATTGAACTGCTTGATGCCGCGCCCGCATCGGCTACTGACATTGCGACTGAACCTGCCACCCTGCGCTGCCATTGGCGCCTCATCGAACAATCGCCAGAAATAATTGACGCCGCGCTGAATCAAGCACTGCGGCCCTATTTTTCATTTGATCAACCAAGCCACCCGTTGTTTGCCTCGCATGCTTGAGCAGCTCAAGCTTTTTCTTCTGCCACAACCCACGCCGACGCCTAAAACCCGGCAAATCGTGGTCGCCGGGCGTATTGTCGCTTTCCGCATCAAAACGGGGGCACGCAACTTAAGCATGACCATCGACGAGCGTGGCCTGCGCTTATCCGCCCCCGCCCGCATGCGGTTGGCAGACATCGATCATTTTGTGCTTGGCCACGGTGCCTGGGTGCTGCAAAAGCTGGACGAACTTGCGCGTGTTTATCGCCCACGGCACATCAGCATCAAAGATGGCACCCCGCTTCCCCTGCTGGGCCAGGACATCGAAGTGCGCGTGATTCCCGGTGCCAACCGCTTCCGCTGGATTGCCCAAACGCTCGTGCTGGAAGCCCGTCCCGATGCCGATCTCGGCGGGCTCGTCACCCGCGCCTTAAAAGCACACGCGCTGACTCACTTTGGCGAACGACTGAGACATTACACCGCGCAGATCAATCTCGCCCCCCCTCCGCTGGGGCTTTCCGCCGCCCGCACTCGGTGGGGAAGTTGCAGCCGCAACAGCGGTATCCGCATCAATTGGCGGCTGATTCATCTCGCGCCGCACCTGGGCGATTACGTCGTCGCGCACGAAGTAGCGCACTTGCTCGAGATGAATCACAGCGCGAATTTTTGGCGTATTGTGGGCACCATCTATCCCGACTGGAAAGCCGCACGCGACGAACTCAAAACCTGCGCAGCTTCCCTGCCCATTCTATGAAAGGAATGCCATGAGAATTTTACATACCATGCTGCGTGTAGGCGATCTTAATCGCTCGTTGCACTTTTACACCGAAATCTTAGGCATGCGATTACTGCGCCGTGCCGATTACCCCGCTGGCAAATTCACCCTCGCCTTTGTCGGCTTTGATGATGAAGAAAATAGCGCGGTGATCGAACTCACCTATAACTGGGGCGTTGATCACTACGACATCGGCACCGCCTACGGCCATATCGCCATCGCCGTGCCAGACGCCGCTGCCACCTGCGAAGCCATACGCCAGCGTGGCGGCAGCATTACTCGCGAAGCCGGACCCATGAAAGGCGGCAGCACCGTGATTGCGTTTGTCGAAGATTCTGACGGTTACAAAATTGAATTGATTGAAAAAAAGTGACTGCTATCCGATATTAACCGACAAAAACATCACACCAAACGCCGATACCAGTCAGCGATAGCGCTACCGATTTCGTGTGGATGATCTTCTTGCAGGTAGTGCAAACCTTCGCCGAGATCGACCGTTTCCAGCGCAGGCAAATGTGCCTGACACCAGGCAACTTCTTGCGGGCGAATCAACACACCGGGCCTGGCATGCAGCAACAGTTTTGGATGCTGCGCAGTACATAGCCATGCGTTATATTTCTTGATCATCCACGTCACGTCAACAGGCTCGCCTGAAAATGAAAGATCTTTAGGAAACTGTGCAATCGGGCGTCGAGATTCGACGGTAGGAAATGGCGCACGATAGTGATCCATTTCAACTGCCGTGAGCTTTCTCAAGATCGTACCGGGAAGCACGCCTTCAATAAACTGATTCTCTTCAGCAATCATCCGCCAACCCACGCCTGGCGTACGAAAACCGCGAAAGGCCTCAGCAATCTCTGGTGGAAACATCTCAATTGCCGGCATCGGGGCAATCATGGCTTCCATGAAAGCAATCGCTTTGACTCGCTCAGGAAACCGTCGCGCATAATTAAAACCAAGCGCCGAACCCCAGTCATGAATGACCAAAGTGAACTTTTTTAAATCCAGCGCATCGAAAAATTCATCCAGATATCTAACATGGTCAAACACGCGATATTCGAGCGCTGGTTTATCCGATTTTCCAAAACCAACCAGATCCGGCGCGATACAGCGCGCATGCGGCTCAAGATAAGGAATGATGTTGCGCCACAGATAGGATGAAGTAGGATTCCCATGCAGAAATACAATCGGATCACCATGGCCGACATCGACATAGTTCATATGCGAACCGAAAATCTCGATGTCATGAGACGCGAAAGGAAAATCTGCTGAAATGGGCTTCGATTGTTGCATCACGGTAACTCCCCCTGTTTAAATGATCGAAACGTGATCAACCAAATAATGACAGCATCAATCTATTGAGGCAAGGGTTTGTTTCCTTTTGCCCTCACCCATTTCTGCACCACCAAACTGCCCACCATGTCGCCTTCGACATTCACTGCGGTGCGGAAGGTATCCAGCAGGCGATCTATGGGTAGCAAGATGGCGATAGCCTCTGCGGGCAGGCCCACGGATTGCAGCACCATCACCATGGTCACCATGCCTGCGGAAGGAATGCCCGGCGCGCCAATGGCGGCGATCATGGCGGTGATGAAAACAATGAGTTGTTGCGCCAGGCTCAAATCCATGCCGACGAGATTGGCAATGAATAAGGCAGCAGCGGCTTCGTAAAGCGCCGTGCCATCCATGTTCATGGTGGCCCCCAGCGGAATCACAAAGCCGGCAATATCAGGTTTGACATGCAGATGTTGCTCTGTGCAGCGCAGGGTAACAGGCAAGGTGGCAGAGCTCGAACTGGTAGCAAAGGCCGTCACCAGAGCTTCACGCGCGCCGCGCCAAAAATGCCAGGGCGTCATGCCGGTAACGACATACAAAATCAACGGCAATAACACCACGCCATGCAGCAACAATGAGCCGATTACCACCGCGATAAACGTGGCTAGCGTGCTGAGCATGGCGACGTCTTGCGTAGCCATGAGCTTGGCGAGCAAGGCCATCACCCCTAAGGGTGCTAAACGCATAATCCAGCCAACGAGCATGAGCATGATGCCCAGGACTTCTTCTAAAAAACCATGCACACGGGCAAAACGCTCGCCGCCTTTCACGAGAGCAACGCCCAGGATCAGCGCGAAAACGACCACGGCAAAAACGTCACCCTGCGCCATGGCTTTGATCGGATTCATAAATACGGCATGCAAAAACTTGGCAAAAAAATCCGCCGCTGACGCTGCTTGCACGGGTGCACCGGTCATGATGCGGGAAAACATCTCAAGATGCAGACCGTGCCCAGGGCGAAAAATTTGGCTTACGGTCAGCCCAACGACAATGGCCAGCGCCATGGAAAAAACAAAAAAACCCACCGTGCGCGTCCATACGCGATGCATTTGCTGGTGCTGTCGCAAGTTGGCTACGCCCACGGCGATCGAGGTGAATACGAGCGGGATGACGATCATTTTGAGCATGTCCACAAACAGCGTGCCAATCAATCCAGCAAGGTAAATGCCTTGCTGCGTAACGGGTGAAGCAGCACCCAGTGCGGCAAAGATCAAGCCCAGCTCTACGCCTGCGGCTGCCCCTAAAAAAATCAAGCTATTAAGTGAGATACGTTTCATTTAGGGCTCCTGAGCGGCGGCGGTTTGGCACGAGTGTGAAATTTGACGCGCAATGAGCATATCAACATAAGCGCGCTTCACCGCCGGGGTGAGCTGCTTGATGCGATACTCCTCTTGTGATGCGGTGGAGCGGTCAGGATAGGCGGCGCTGGCCAACAGGCGCAGCGGCGGATGCGAGCGGGTATAGCGCGCACCTTTGCCCGCGCAGTGCGCATCAAACCGGGCTTTTACATCCACTGCAATGCCGGTGTAAATGCTGCCGTCGGTGCATTCAATCAAGTAAACAAACCAGCTTCTATCCTCAGCCACGATGGTTTAGCGCGGGTTCAGCGAGACTTCAAGTGAGCAAAGGATGCATCCAGACAAACAGTGCCTGCTCTTGAGCTGAAGCCAGCCGTGCCAGATCAGCCATGTCCATGATCATGGAGTGGATGTCGTCCTCAGGCCATCCTTCCATTTCAAATTCGGCTGTCGCAGCGAGCTCTTCAGCCACCTGCTCTAGCGCTTCTTCATCCAGCTCAGCCAGCTTTTCTGTAACTGAATCGGCCAGCTTTAACACCACAGCCCCTTCGCTGCCGATATACAGTGGCTCATACAGGGCGCACGCCACATCAAAATCATCATTGGTCAGCAAGGTATGCAGCATGACGATCTTGGCGGTATCAATGCCGCGCCGCTCAATGCCACTCCATTCGTCAGTCGGCCGCAATGATTCGCCAATGGCAACCACTTCATCTTCTTCGGCAGCAACAATGTGGGTTAACAGGTTCATGAATTTATGGGCTCCTTTGTCTTTCTATTTATCTTTCTAATAAAGAAAGCTGCGTCGATTATTACGCGCCATTATATTTTTTCTTCCAGTGCTTCCCATTGCGCCAAGGCGGTGGTGATTGCGGCTTCTATTGCAGCGAGTTCTTGATGGGTTTTCTTTTGCTTGTCAGCAGCTTGCTGATAAAAATTTTGCTCGGCGATTTGCCCATGCAACAGGGCTTGCCGAGACTCCAGCGCTGCCACTTGCGCGAGCAATTGATCAATTGATTGCTGCGTCTTGAAACTCATTTTTTTTCGTTCAGCGATGGGTTCTGCACCTGGGCTGACAACTGGCGTTTTGTTAGCACCGTTTTTTTTCACCGGTCCCGCACTCACTGTGGCACTGGAACCTTCGGCACTATCGCTCGCTGGCCGCTGTTGCAGCCAATCGCTATAGCCCCCGATATACTCTTTCCAGCGCCCCTGCCCTTCGCTGGCAATGGTTTGCGTGACCACATTATCCAGAAATTCGCGGTCATGGCTCACCAAGAAAACTGTGCCGACATAATCTTGCAAAAGCGCCTCGAGCAATTCCAGCGTTTCAATATCCAGGTCATTCGTGGGTTCATCCAGCACCAGCACATTGGCGGGCCGGGCGAAAAGCCGTGCCAGCAGCAAGCGATTACGTTCACCACCGGAAAGTGATTTAACAGGTGAACGCGCACGCGCGGGCGCAAACAAAAAGTCTTCCAGATAGCCGATAACGTGTTTTTTCGTCTGTCCGATTTCGACATAATCCGAACCGGGGCTGATCACATCGACTAACGCGGCGTCTGGATCAAGCTGCGTACGGAACTGGTCAAAATAGGCCACTTCAACACGGCTGCCCATGCGCACATTGCCCGCATCGGCCTCTATTTCACCCAGCAGCAGGCGCAGCAACGTGGTTTTACCCGCACCATTGGGACCAATCAGCCCAATCTTGTCGCCGCGCTGAATGCGGCAGGAAAAGTCATCCACCACAATGCGCTCGCCAAACTTTTTGGAAACATGATCCAGCTCGGCAACCAGCTTGCCGGATTCATCTCCGCGCACCAGTTGAAAATCAACCTTGCCCTGTTGCGAGCGGCGGCTGGCCCGATCACTACGCAGCAACTCAAGTCGATGAATACGGCCCACGCTGCGTGTGCGGCGCGCTTCCACCCCTTTGCGTATCCAGACTTCTTCTTGCGCCAGGAGCTTGTCTGCCCGCGCATTGGCAAGAGATTCTTCATGCAGCAGCAGTTCTTTGCGTTGCTGATACGAAGCAAAACTACCTGGGAAACTCACCAGATTGCCGCGATCCAGCTCAATGATACGAGTCACGACGCTATCCAGAAACGCCCGGTCATGGGTGACAAACATCACCGCGCCGGGATAGGCTCTGAGCAACTCCTCTAGCCACAAAATACCTTCAACGTCGAGATGATTGGTTGGCTCATCGAGCAGCAACAAATCAGGCTCGGCCACCAGTGCACGCGCCAGAGCCACACGCTTTTTACCCCCGCCAGAGAGCGCCGCAACACGCGCATCGCCATCCAAACCTAATCGCGACACCGCTTGCTCAACACGCGAACTCAAGCGCCAACCATCAGCAGCCTCTAGCGCGGTTTGTAAATCATGCATCCGATCCATTGCCGCCATATCACCAGCGCCGACTTTTTGCATCACCTGGTGATATTCGGCAACTACCGCAGCGATATCTCCCAGCCCAGAAGCAACGGCATCAAATACACTGGTCTCCTCAGCAAACTCCGGCTCTTGCGCCACATAGGCAATGCTCATGCCCGGTTGGCGCCAGATGAGCCCATCATCCAGCGAACCCAAATCGGCCAGCGCTTTGAGCAAGCTGGATTTGCCCGTCCCGTTACGGCCAATCAACCCCACCCGCTCGCCGGGATCAAGCTGCATTGCAGCCCGATCCAGCAGGGCCACATGGCCATAAGCAAGACAAGCGCGATCAATGGTAATTAAAGGCATAAGATGTGTTTAAAACGTGAAGTGAGTGTGAAGAAAGCATGAATCGAGTATGCAGCGAAAGCTGCGAAATTATAGGCGAGAGGTTAGAATTCGCGGCGCGCCCTCGTAGCTCAGTGGATAGAGCGACCGCCTCCTAAGCGGTAGGTCAGCAGTTCGATTCTGCTCGAGGGCACCATAAAATCAAAGGGTTAGCGCGGTTTAAAGCAGTGGGGGTTTACCCCTCACTATTTGGCGTCATCTTTGGCATGCCAAAGATGGAGGGGATAAAGCGGACATTCTACCGGCGCACGGCGGGGTTGTGGGATTCTGGATGATGCAACCCGCTGTGCAGATCCCGCAAATTTGCGGATTTTCACCAGACTCCTAGATCCACCGATGAAACGAGTGGGTCCCTCCTTTTGTTATTGCAAGAGCAACTTACACGCGCGGCCTCGCGTCGCACTTAAAATTTTCACCCTTTCCCGATGTCCCTCGAAAGTGGTGATGGATCAGGTAGCGATCAGATTGGAAAAATGCGCTTGACGATATTCGGCTGCGCCAATGTTGCCACCTCCCCAGCTGCTTTTATCGAAAAATACAGAAACGCAATTCCATAGGCAGCAATGCTCGTTAGCGGATTCAGGCCAACAGCTCGCCCATGTAGTCGAAATTTCAGCCATGTACGTCTCATGCTGTTTGAAAAATTCCAGTAAACCGAACGCCATAGGACGTGGCCAGTGCCAGAGTCCATACCGGACACAAGAACTTGATCTCGACCGTTGTTGAGCGCACGACCCACGAAATATCTAATGCCCAGGGGGCAAGGGTGGGATACGCGCGAACGCATTTGCACATGTATGGCGATTCCGTTTGCCAGAAGGGTCCGTCCAAGCACGGAACATTGACCGCGATAGGTCGACAACTCGGGGAATGGATAACGTTGGAATATTTCCCGCCGAAACGCAACATTATTGGCATGGAAGAAGTGGCTCTGTCGCAGGTCATCTGATAAATCACGCAAATGGAAAAACCAGAAAAGTGCAAACGCCCGACCGTAAAAAGTTCTGGGTTCAATGTAGGTTTCGCCGGCAACAACATTGACATTTTTGTCGGCAAACGCGTCAAGGAGCCCCTGCAACCATCCCGGCTCAGGAATGACATCGCAATCCAAAAAAATCACTATCTCGCTAGTTGACAACATCGCGCCAGCGTTCTTTTGCTGGTAGTACCTCAAGCCTTCGCTAGGGGTTATATGCACCAATGCAACGTTTTGGCTAGCAGGAAAATCCTCATGAATAACCTGTTGCACGACGTTTCCATCGATGGTGAACTTGTCGTAGAGAAAGAAAATTTTAGGGACGGTTGAAGGCCGTCGAATGTTTTGCAATTGCAGCTGGAGCGAGCGAAGCATTTGGCGAGTTCTGTCCAACTCTGCAAACCGTGCGTTCTCCCACTCTATTACAATCGAAAAACTTGGGTCAAGTGCGCATTGCAAAACATACCCCCTCTCTCTTTTAAATTCTTATTTGTGCTAAAAACGAACACTCCATGATGAAATGAGGCTTATGCCTATTTTATGACTGTATGTTGATTTCAGTGTGTGCCATATTTTGGCCATAATTTTAGATTGAGTCCCTAAACACTACTGTCAGTCTGGTTGGCGGTACCCACTGCTTCTATTTCTAAATACACACATGAATCCTCACCGACTAGGTAGATTGGCAAAAGGTTTGATTCAGACAGCAGTCGCTTCGGTTTGGCGCATCTACGTAATGCTGCGTTTCCGAGCAGTCCGTAAACGACCATTGACGCCGCGAAATATGATGATTATCACTTGGGCCTTTCCACCCATGGCGACAGTCGGGGTTCATGTGGTGAGCTCGTTTGCTGGTGAAGCTAGTCGCGCGGGGTGGAAAGTCACCGTGGTCTGTGGCCCTATTCCCAAGCGCCCATCGTCCGCGGGTTTCGAACTGCTAGCAAGCATACCAGCAGCCGTCAAAATTTGCCGTGTGAGCAGTCTGCTAATGAATGAATACGGCTCTAGGCTGTACCCATTGGCAGGAACTGTTCCGCAAATTGATGGTGGTTACCTGACGGCGCTAGCATTGTTGGATCGGGCAATGTCCTGCATTGGGGACGAGGCGCCATCAGTCGTGATCGCGACAGGGCCCCGATTTTCCAATTTCCTGGCCGCGCACTGGATCGCTGATAAATTCAAATCCACTCTGGCAATACACTATCGCGACGAGTGGACCGTCAGGACTCCCGATTTTGTTAAAGCGGGTAAGCAGGACTGTTTGTATGAAATTGCCTGCCTTGAACGGGCAGACCTTGTCTTTTTTTCCTCCGACTCGAAACTCGCTTCCTACCGGCAGGCATATCCGAAGTTGAACCCTGAAAAGCTTGCGGTAATGATGAATGGATGGGATCCCTATTTTCATCGACGCCCCCTCACGGCAACGGGCGACGAGGCCACAGGGCACAGGCGATTTACCCTGGTATATTTGGGTCGATGGCATCGTCCACTCAGCACGTTTCTGCGTACTTTCGATAAGCTGTTATCAAATCGGCCCGAGTGGACCAACCTGCTGCAACTAGTCTTTGTTGGTGAACAAAACATGGAGAATGTTCAAGCGCTTAACAAACTGCAAGATACGCATCCGGGTTCGGTTAACGTATTGCCGCATGTTGGTTTGGCTCAAGCCATTGCCATGATGAGGGTCTCATCAGTCCTGCTGTTAATTAACGAACACGACTATGACGGTGTAATTCCGCAAAAAACCTATGATTACCTAGCCACCGATCGACCAATACTTGTCTATGGCGAAACTGGTGGCGCGGCTCGTATCGTTCGCGAAGCGGATGCAGGTATTGTGGTCAAAGCCGGAGACGCGCTTGCGCTGCTTGCCGCTGTCGAAAGGTTAATGGTAGCTCCCCCGGCGTCTTGGCTTACGGAATCTCGGTCGGCATGGGTTCAGCGGACCAATCGAACAACGCTGCTACGAGAAGCGTTTTCACGGATTGAACATGCAGTCGAAATTCGATCCCATTAGACTGAGCAAATTTTGGCCGATCGTGAATCAGCATTCCTCTCAATAATTTAAGTCTGCAAAGTTTTTTTTGCGAGGGGCAAGTAGATGGTTCAATTTCCAGCAAAGCCAGATTGCTTCTCCGATATACTGGGATGCTGCTGCGGGAGCAGGCAAACAAAGCGCATCGTGTGGCTTCGATAGTCGGTGCTGACGGGACGACGACATAGTGCTCAATTTATCCGCGCAAGTTGACTCTTCCTCCTCCCAGGCGGTAGGTCAGCAGTTCGATTTTGCTCAAGGGCGCCAGCCCGTTTGCAGTTTTGTTCTACTTGATTCGCGTGAGTGCCGGGCGATTAGGCGTGGCAATTAGTGTGTCAGTTGCGCCACCTTCTGTACTTTTCGCCGCCGGGGTACTCGCCGGGCTGCTTTTAGCCGCTGGTTCGCGCTCAACAGAAGAGAGCATCGACGGCTTAGTTGTCAATTTCGTTGCTGAATCAGCAGGCGACGTGGGCAAAACCGATTCCGTCACCTCAAACGCCATCCCCTCATTACTTTCACGCGCATAAATGGCTGCTACGCGAGCAACAGGCACAACGACCGGGAAAACCTTGCCACTAAAACGCCCCTGAAACGTGATTTCGTCATTACCAAGCTGTAATTGATTCGTCGCATCCAACCCGATATTAAAAACGATTTCACCATTCTTGATGAACTCTGCCGGCGCACGCGTCATTGCATCCACAACCACCGAAAGGTAAGGCGTAAAGCCCTGGTCGATACACCATTCATGTAGCGCACGAATCAGATAGGGTTTGGTTGATTGCATGGCCTGGTTAGACTAAAGATGTCGCGGTATAGCAAAAACAGTACGATGAATGCCGTGCGAAATACAATATAAAAAAGAAGCGCACGGCATCAGGCGCATGAAAACTTATCGGCGCATCGCTTTTTCTGTTGGTGTCAATGCATCGATGAATCCTTGTCGAGAGAAAATACGCTCGGCATATTTCATCAATGACGATGCGGTTTTAGGCAGCTCAATACCATAATGATCCAGACGCCATAGCAGCGGGGCAATCGCCACATCGAGCATGGAAAACTCATCGGCCATCAGGTACTTTTGTTTGTTGAACATGCTGGATAAATCAACCAGCCTGTCGCGAATGTGCAGGCGCGATTTATCGGCTGTTTTCAGATTTTTCTCCAGTACCGGCACATGGCTGAACAGCTCGTGTTCCATTGTGAACAACAGCTGGCGAGCCTTGGCGCGTGTTTGCGGATCCGGCGGCATCAATTGCGGATGGGGAAAACGCTCATCAATATATTCATTGATGATGTTGGATTCATACAACACCAGATCGCGATCCACCAGCACGGGCACATGGTTGTAAGGATTGATAATCGCTATCTCTTCTGGTTTGTTCAGAAGGTCAACATCAATCACCTGAAAATCCATCTGCTTTTCGTATAAGACAATGCGGCAGCGATGACTGAAGGGACAGGTTGTCCCCGAATACAAGTTCATCATTGCGCTAGTGCCCCAGGAATAGTCCGCATCACGCACGACCTTACGCACGGGTGGTGCATTCATTTCTCGATGTCCCATAGTTGCCATTACCTATAAAGTTAATGAATATCTTTCCAGTATTCGCGTTTCAGCGCATACGCCAAGACAAATAAAACACCTAGAAAAAGTAAAACTACCCAGCCAAGGCTCTTGCGCTTTGTAGCACCCGGTTCGCCCATATATTGTAAAAACCCAACCAGATCAGCCACCATGTCGTCATACGCCTGTGGTTGCATCTTGCCTGGAGCAGCCAAGGTGAGCTTGTGATCTTCACCCAAGACTTGTTCGCCCTGCAATTCCCACATTACATGCGGCATACCGACATTTTCAAACACGGTATTGTTCCAGCCGGTAGGCCGTTCGCCATCACGGTAAAATCCGCGTAGATAAGTGTATAGCCAATCGGCACCAGAGCCAAACTCGGAGGCCCGAGCACGGGCAATAACCGTCAGATCCGGCGGCGCAACACCGAACCATTCTTTAGCCTCATCGCGTCGCATGGCCACGCTCATCGACTCGCCTACTTTGTCTGCAGTAAACAGCAGATTATCCTTGATCTGCTGATCAGTCAGACCGATATCCTTCAAGCGGTTATAGCGCATGTAGGACGCAGAATGGCAGTTCAAGCAGTAATTGACAAAAATCTTGGCACCATTCTGCAATGCAGCTTTATTACCTGAGCGATCCGGCGCATGATCAAGATGCAGTTCTGTTTCGCTAGCCATGGCCAGTGACGGCACAAAAAGAAGCGAAGTGGCGAGGGAAATGAAAAGGGAAGTGACTAGTTTCTTCATTTTTTCACTCCATGCCCTGAAGACGTCACACGATCGGGTTCGGGTTTGCATTTATCAATACTGCTATAAATCGGCATAAGCAGGAAGAAGGCAAAATAGATGACTGAACATATTTGCGAAACCAGCGTGCGTACAGGGGTTGGTGGCAACACGCCAAGGTAGCCCAGCACGAAAAAACTGATCACAAAAGCCGCCAGAAACGTTTTATAGATTGGGCCGCGATAGCGAATCGATTTTGCCGGGCTGCGATCAAGCCAAGGTAATAAAACAAAAATCATGGCCGATGCACCCATCGCAACGACGCCCCAAAACTTGGCATCAACCCCAAAGAGCGGATAAGTCACAGCGCGCAAAATGGAATAGAACGGCGTGAAATACCATACCGGCGCAATATGCGGCGGGGTTTGCAGCGGGTTAGCCGGGAAGAAGTTGTTGTATTCGAGAAAGTAGCCGCCAACCTCCGGCGCAAAAAACACGATGAGTGAGAAAACCATCAAAAATACGACTACACCCATGATGTCTTTCACCGTGTAATACGGATGAAACGGAATACCATCCAACGGAATTCCCTTGGCATCCTTTTTCTTCTTGATTTCAATGCCATCCGGATTATTGGAACCCACTTCATGCAGCGCAAGAATATGTGCCACCACAAGGCCCACCAGCACAAGGGGCACAGCAATCACGTGAAACGCGAAAAAGCGGTTCAGCGTAGCGTCGCCGACGACATAATCGCCGCGAATCCACAATGAAAGATCCGGCCCGACAAAAGGAATGGCAGAGAACAGATTGACAATGACCTGCGCACCCCAATAGGACATCTGACCCCAGGGCAGTAAATAACCGAAGAAAGCCTCGGCCATCAAGCACAGGAAAATCAACATGCCGAAAATCCAGATCAGCTCGCGTGGTTTGCGGTACGAACCATACAGCATGCCGCGAAACATATGCATGTAGACCACAATGAAAAACGCCGAAGCGCCTGTGGAGTGCATGTAGCGAATCAACCAGCCCCACGGCACATCGCGCATGATGTATTCAACGCTGGCAAACGCCACCGGAACGCCCGCAGCGTTTAGCGAAGCATCAGGCTTGAAATGCATGACCAGAAAAATACCGGTCACGATCTGGATTACCAGCACCAACAGGGCCAGCGAGCCAAAGAAATACCAGAAGTTGAAATTTTTTGGTGCGTAGTACTCAGACAAATGCGCCTTCCAGTTGGAAGTCAGCGGGAAACGTTCATCAACCCAGCCAAGCAGGTCCTTGAGTTTGGCATTGACGATACTCATGCAGTACCCCCTTTTTTATCTTCGCCGATGACAATGCGTGCATCGCCAAGGTACATATGCGGTGGCACTTCCAGATTATCAGGCGCAGGTTTACTCTTATAAACACGCCCCGCTAAATCAAACGTCGAGCCGTGGCACGGGCAAACAAATCCCCCTGCCCAATCAGGATCCACACCGGATTCAGCACCTGTCTTGAACTTCTCGGAAGGCGAACAACCCAAGTGGGTACAAATACCCACAGCAACCAAAATGCTAGGCTTGATAGACCGCGTTTCATTTTTGCAGTAATCTGGCTGCTGTTTTTTATCCGACTTGGGATCGCTCACTTTTGCATCGGTAGCCTTAAGTGAAGCCAGCTGCTCTGGAGTGCGATTGATAATCCACACCGGTTTACCACGCCACTCGACCGTCATCATTTGTCCGGGAGCCAACTTGCTGATATCCACCTCAACCGGCGCACCCGCTGCTTTAGCGCGCTCGGACGGCATCATACTGGCCACAAACGGCACAGCCGCCGCTACGCCACCCAAACCACCGATTGTTGCAGTGGCCACCAAAAGCCGCCGCCGGCTGCAATCGACTTTTCCGTCATTGCTCATGTTGTTTTCCCTGAAAATTGCTAAAAATGCCGCTTGAATCGCCTAAGCTTTCCATTGTAGCGAATCTCCGTTCGAGATTAAAGCCTTTGCTCAACTTATCGCCCATTCTGAACAAAATAATATAATAATTACAAATAGATAGCGCCTTGATTTTGTAGGCACCTCAGGCGCGCGTCTGGCGTCTGTCTGCGCCAAACAATCCCACCGACCTGGAGACTAGTCAAAGTCTCGCCGTTCGCGCAAGGCCTGTGCGACAGTGGCCGCATCGGAAAATTCCAGCTCGCCACCAACGGGCAAGCCGCGCGCAATGCGGCTAACCTTGATATCGCGCGCATGCAGCAGCTCGGACAGGTAATGTGCGGTGGCTTCACCTTCATTCGTGAAATTAGTGGCGAGAATCACTTCTTTAACCACGCCATCCGTGGCTCGCGCAATCAAGCGGCCAAACGCCAGCTCTGTAGGGCCAATGCCATCCAGTGGAGACAAGCGGCCCATCAGCACATAGTAAAGCCCGTTGTAAGCCTGCGTTTGCTCCATGCTGTTCAGATCAATCGGCATTTCAACGATGCATAACTGCGCCGGGTCGCGACGCGTGGAAAGGCAGCGTTCGCAAATTTCCTGTTCGGTGAAATTGTTGCAACGATTGCAGTGATGCAAATTATGCAAAGCCGAATCGAGCGCCCGGGCAAGCCGGTCAGCACCGCGCCGGTTACGCTGCAACAGGTGATAAGCCATGCGCTGCGCTGCCTTGGGGCCGACGCCGGGCAAGCCGCGCAGTGCCTCGATCAGTTCTTCCAGGCTAGTGCTGGCTGGCATGAGGATGTCTCAAATGGAAATTACTCACCTATGCAACACGTCAATATGTTCCAGCAGTTTTCTCACGTCCTGCTCAAAAAGGCAGTTTGAAGCCCGGTGGCAATGACATCCCCGCGGTAAATCCACTCATCTTTTCAGTGGTAATCGCTTCGGCACGTCGATTGGCATCATTCATCGCTGCAGCGATCAAATCTTCGAGCATTTCCTTATCATCCATCACCGAAGGATCAATCGTCACGCGCTTGACCTCATGCTTGCAGGACATGACCACCTTCACCGCTCCGGCACCCGACTGACCTTCCACATCCAGCAAGGCCAATGCTTCTTGCGCTTTAGCCATGTTGGTTTGCATTTGTTGCGCTTGCTTCATTAATCCGGCAATGCCGCCTTTCATCATGCTCACTACTCCTTATTTACCGATTTGCTACTGATTTAATGGTTGATTCATCAATGCTGGCATCAAACAGATCGACCACTTCACGTACGAAAGGGTCTTGTTCAATGGCAGCAATTGCGCGATCTTGACGCTCACGCTGCGTGGAGCGGCTGCGATCGGCCGGGGTCATGCTGGCAGGCTCGGCGACTTCGACTTCCAGACGCAGCTTGCGTCCGTAATGGGATTGCAACTCCGTCTGAAGTTTGTCTTGCTGCACCGTACCGAGCAAATGCTTATGCACCGGGGACAGCCGCAACAGGATGGCGGTGTCGGTCAGTTGCGTGAGGTCGCAGTGCTGCGCGAGTTGCCTGGCCATACCGGTTAGCGAGAGTTTCGCCACCTGGGTGTGCCAGTCGTCGTCTGAATGGGCTGGAGCGCTAGACACTGGAACACTCATTGGCGTCTTGGCAAAAGTCGGCGCTGGTGATACGGTACTTGATACCGTGTTCTGGGTGTTTCCTTGGGGAGCCGCGGCAGACGAAGCCTTGGGCGGTGATATTTTTACTGGCGCAGACTTTACGGGTGTTGCAAGCACGGTAGCCGATGCAGTCGATCCATTCGATGCATTGCGCTCAGGCCGAAACGCATGCAAGCGCAGCAAAGCCATCACAAAACCAGCATATTCATCCGGCGCCAATGCCAGCTCATCCCGGCCATGGATAGCAATTTGATACGCCAGTTGCAAAAATTCAGCATCCAGTGCCTGCGCGTAAACAGTTAAACGGCTGCGCTCTGCTTCATCAATCAAGGCCTCGGGCGCAAATTGAGCGAGCGCAATGCGATGAAACAACGTGGCTAATTCTTGCAAGCCCCCATCAAACGAAAAACTCCCCGCATCCATCTGTTTTGCCACTGCCAGCATGGCGTGAATATCCTGCGCCAACAAACCATCCAGCAGGGTGAATAAATACTCGTCGCCCACCGTGCCCAGCATGGCACGCACACTCTCTTCGGTAACGTGGCCAGCACCATGGGCAATTGCTTGATCCAGCAGCGAGAGCGCATCACGCATGCTGCCTGCCGCGCCTTTGGCCAGATGACGCAGCGCGGGTAGCTCGAACGGAATGGTTTCAGCCGTCAACACCTGCGATAAATGGTCCACAATCGAAGTTTGCGACATCTGCTTCAAATTGAATTGCAGGCAGCGTGACAGCACCGTCACCGGGATTTTTTGCGGATCGGTCGTTGCCAGAATGAATTTGACGTGCGCCGGGGGTTCTTCCAGCGTTTTCAGCATGGCATTAAAGGCATGCCCGGAGAGCTGATGTACTTCGTCAATGACGTAAACCTTGTAGCGGCCGCTCGTTGGCGCATATGTTGCGCGATCAAGCAGCTGGGTCATGTCTTCGACACCGCGATTCGACGCGGCATCCAGCTCGATGTAATCGATAAACCGACCGCTATCGATTTCCATGCAAGAAGCGCATACCCCGCAAGGCGTTGAGGTGACGCCCGTTTCGCAATTGAGCGCTTTGGCCATGATGCGCGCCAAAGTGGTTTTGCCCACGCCGCGCGTCCCAGTGAACAAATACGCGTGATGCAGACGATTTTGTTCCAGCGCATGAGTCAGCGCTCGTACGACGTGTTCCTGCCCGACCAATGTGGCAAACGATTTGGGGCGCCATTTACGAGCGAGTACCTGATAACTCATGCGCTGATTTTACCAAGCAAAAACTGCGTAAAAGGATGACGCAGCTTAAATGTCCACAATTTAGAAAATAAGGGCGGCGAGCCTGATCCCCGGCACTTGCAGAAAGCGGCTGTGGCTGCTTCCTTCCGGACCTGACCAGGTTCACCACTCCACAATGCGGGGAGACCCGCCGCGGCGCGATTCTAACAGTTTCTGGTGTTATCGCCGTCTTGTTTTGGCGAGAATGCAAACTAGCAGAAAATTTTTTGCCTATGGCATGCCATGTCTTTGCAGGACTTTTGTAATCTGCTTGGATTAAGATAATAATTAGATCATTGCGCTGTTTCTCAGTCTTTCAATACAGGGAGATCACTATGCCGACTTTGAACATCAACGGGCAAAATCACAAGCTCGATGTGGAACCCGATATCCCCTTGCTGTGGGCTTTGCGCGATACGCTCCAACTCACCGGCACCAAGTATGGATGTGGCATTGCGGCCTGCGGCGCGTGCACCGTGTTGCTCAATGGCGCGCCAACTCGTTCTTGCGTTACACCGGTTTCCGCGGCCGTTGGCCAGCGCGTCACGACCATTGAGGGTTTGCCCGCGGCAAAGACCGGTAACAAGGCAGCCCGTGCCGTGCAAGCCGCTTGGGAAAAACTGGATGTCGTGCAATGCGGTTACTGCCAGTCCGGACAAATCATGTCGGCTGTTGCATTGCTCACCAGTAATCCC
>SCUZ01000072.1 GCA_004322535.1 Rugosibacter sp. | reverse complement strand
CCAGCCCTCTTCGCGATAAAGCTGAAGGAAGGCGGCAGAATATTCCAGCACCTCTTCGCGCGTCGTCACCTTGCACAAAAACTCGGCAACCTCGGTCTTGATACCGCCATTACCGGCGACATAAAGCTCCCAGCCGGAATCAACACCGATCACGCCAACATCCTTGATGCCCGCTTCAGAGCAATTACGCGGGCAGCCCGACACAGCCAGCTTCACTTTATGCGGCGACCACATGCCGAACAACATTTTTTCCAGCGCCACACCCATGCTCATCGACTGCTGCGTGCCAAAGCGGCAATGCTCGGTACCAACGCAGGTTTTCACCGTGCGGATGCTTTTGCCATAGGCATGGCCTGACGGCATGTCCAGGTCTTTCCACACTGCGGGCAAGTCTTCTTTTTTCACCCCGAGCAAATCAATCCGCTGACCACCCGTCACCTTGACGGTCGGGATGTGATATTTCTCCGCCACATTGGCAATGCGGCGCAACTCGTCCGGCGTGGTCAGCCCGCCCCACATGCGCGGTACCACACTGTACGTGCCATCCTTCTGGATGTTGGCATGCGCCCGCTCGTTGATGAAACGCGATTGCGGATCGTCCTTCGCCTCGTGCGGCCAAGTGGAAATCAGGTAGTAATTGAGCGCCGGACGGCAGGTGGCGCAACCGTCGGGCGTATGCCAGGCCAGGGTTGCGAAGACATCATCCAGCGAGAGCAGCTTTTGGCCACGAATTTCTGCGCGCACTTCGCCGTGCGTGAGCGCTGTACAGCCGCACATCGGCTTCGTGGTACGGTCGGCGGCCTGATAGGCGCCACCGATGGTGGATGCCAATATCTGCTCGACCAAGCCAGTGCAGGAACCGCACGAGGAGGATGCCTTGGTATGTTTTCTCACGTCATCCAGTGTGAACAAGCCTTTTTCGCGAATCGCCTTGACAATCGTGCCCTTGCACACGCCATTGCAACCACAAACTTCAGCTTCGTCGTTCATTGCCGCTGCCTTAGAATTCCCGGCGTGACCCACGTCACCCACATGATTATTGGTGAAGGCATCGCCAAACATCAAATGATCGCGAATCGAGCCGACATCACGGCCTTCCTTGAGCAACTGAAAATACCAGCCGCCATCGCCCGTGTCGCCATAAAGTACGGCACCCACCAGGCGATCATTTTCGATCACCAGGCGCTTGTAAATACCGCCGCTTTTATCGTACAGCACAATATCCTCCGTGCCATCGCCACCGGTGAAATTGCCCGCCGAGAAGACATCCACGCCGGTCACTTTCAGCTTGGTTGAGGTGACAGAACCCTGATAACGGCTGATGCCCATTTGCGCCAGATGATTGGCGCACACCTTGGCCTGTTCAAACAGCGGCGCAACGAGTCCGTACGCTATGCCGCGATGTGCTGCACATTCGCCTACTGCGTAAATTCTCGGGTCAAACGTTTGCAGCGTGTCGGATACCACCACCCCGCGCTGGCAGTGCAGGCCGGATGCCTCGGCCAACGCCGAATTAGGACGAATGCCTGCGGCCATGACCACTAAATCTGCAGGAATTTCAGCGCCATCTTTAAACCGTATTGAACACACCCGGCCTGCTGCGTTGGCAGCTAGCATTTCAGTTTGCTTGCCCAGCAAAAATTTAAGGCCTTTGCTCTCCAGTGAAGCTTGCAGCATATCAGCGCTCGGTTTATCCAACTGGCGCTCCATGATCCACTCGCCAAGGTGTACTACGGTGACATCCATACCCCGTAGCTTGAGTCCGTTAGCGGCTTCCAAGCCCAGCAAGCCGCCACCGATGACGACCGCGTGCTTATGCGTAAGCGCTGTTGCAATCATGGCCTCGGTATCCGCAATATCGCGATAAGCAATCACCCCGGGCAGATCATTCCCGGGCACTGGCAACATAAATGGCACAGAGCCCGTCGCCAGCAACAGGCGATCGTAGCCTGTCTCCATCGTCGCCCCGGTGCTGTCTTCGGCAATCACTTTGCGCCCGATGCGATCAATTTTCACGACTTTTTTACTTGTATGCAACGTGATACCGTTGCCTTTGTACCAGTCAAGATCGTTCAGCACGATATCGGCCAGCGTCATCTCGCCGGCCAAGACTGGCGAGAGCAGAATGCGGTTGTAATTGGGATGCGGCTCAGCCCCAAACACCGTGACGTCGTAAAGATCAGGGGCCAGCTTTAACAATTCCTCAACGGTGCGTATGCCCGCCATGCCATTACCCACAACCACTAATTTTTGCTTTTGCATTCTCTATCTCCTGCGAGGCTCATAATTATTGTTAGCAAGCCTTGTGCCCGAATTTTGTCAAGCCGCTCTGGCACACCAACGCGTTGATTCAAAAGGAAGACCAGTAACTGTTCATTCACCAAGTCCCGCTTTGCCGCACCGGGGTGGTGCATGGGTTTTCAAACTCCCCGAAATGGGTTGATTCATGGGACGGGTTCACAGGTTCGATTCATGGGGACATCTCATTGTCGCGACAACCAAAAAACCAGCACCAGATTGAGCACCAGCGAAATACCCAGAATAATTTTCAACGTCAGCGATGGATTCCGTGCTGCCAACGGGATGCGCCGTGCTGAAGTCAGCGGCCGATAGGCCCCGCGCTCAAGTGCTAAAACGAATTCCTCGGCAGTTTCAAACCGATCTGCCGGTTCACGCGCGCAGGCCTTGAGCAGAATAGTTTCCAGCCACTCGGGAATATCTCGGCGATAGCGAGTCGGCGGTGTGGGTTGCGCAAAGCGCGGCGTCTGAAAGGGCTCGATCTCGCCATACGGATACTTGCGTGTCAGCAGTTCATATAGCGTGACGCCACAGGAATAAAGATCGCTCCCTTCATTTGCCGTGCCTTCAGCGAATAGCTCAGGCGCCATGTATGAGGGCGTGCCGGGGTTGTTGATTTCACTCAAGCGCTCACCGTCGCTGGCGGCCACCCCCAGATCGAGCACAGTAATCTGCCCCTGCGCGCCAAGCTGGATGTTGTCAGGCTTGATGTCGCGATGAACGATCCCCAGCCGATGCAGCAAACCAGCGGCCCTGAGCAAACGCAAGCCAATGGCGGCCACTTCATCCACACCGAAACGATGCCCGCGCGCCAGGCGCGCCTTGAGCGATTCACCCTCATGCCAGGTCATCAAGTAGTACAGACTGGAACGCGCCGGATGGCTGACAACCTGTGGGAAACAAGGCGCTACCGCACGCCGCGCCAGCCATTCTTCATACACCAGTGCCGCGATTGATTCCACATCACCCGCCTCGGGCCGCAGCGTTTTAAGCACCAGCGTTTCGTTGCCCTGCGCGACTTTGTAGAGCAGCGTCATGCGCGACTCATGCAGCACATCGAGCACACGCAGGCCATCAATCTCATCGCCGACTTTCAACTGCGGCGGCAAAGGCAGTTTTTGCGCACCATCCAGTCGATCGCGCAAATTCGATTGCGGTACCTTGATCACATGGGCGACCAACGCTGTGCAATTATCGCTTGCTCCACGCCGTACCGCTTCCAGCGCCAGGGCGTTTGCCGCCGCTTCGGCTGTGGCATGGCGCACCAGAAATTCGTTGATGCCCGCATCCGCCAACGTGCCCCAGACACCATCCGTGAGCAACACGAATCGGTCGCCCGCTGCCAATTCCCCATCAGCATGGTCGACCACCAAATGTTCATCCAGACCCAGTGCGCGGCGCAACACGTTGCTCAGTTCGGGATGCGGCCAGGTATGGTCTTCGGTCAGCTGAGTCAGCACGCCAGCACGCCACAGATAAGCGCGCGAATCACCCACATGGCCCACGTAATAGCGGCTGCCGCGCAACACCAGGGCCGTCAAGGTGGTGGCCATGCCCGCGTATTCACGGTTTTTGCGCGCCGTCGCTAGCAGCCAGCGATTGGTGGCAGTCAGCACCGTATCGAATGACTTTGCCACACTCCAGGTATCCGGCGTGGCGAAATAATCGTTGAGCAAATTACGCACGGCATACTCAGCTGCCTCGCGTCCCTGGGCGTGGCCGCCAACGCCATCGGCCACGGCCAGCAGCATGCCTTTGGCATCAAGCTCATCGCCCTCAGGCGTCGCCGCACCGACGTAGTCTTCATTGCGACTACGCAGCCCGACGAGCGTCGAGTGAGCAACATCAATCTGCAACCTACTCATCCGTTCGCCCGATCAAATGCGGGCAGCCGTCATCGTGGCAGCGCCCCATGTTGTGCGCCAACGCGCTTTAACCGAGATAAGGCCAACCAGCGCTGCCATGGCAAGCGCCGCGAAAATCAGAAAACCCGCCTGATAACTCCCAGTGATCTGCCGCGAATATCCAAGGGACGAGGCCAGCCAGAAACCACCGACACCACCGGCCATGCCAACCAGCCCGGTCATGACACCGATTTCTTTTCGAAAGCGCTGCGGCACAAGCTGAAACACCGCCCCATTGCCCATGCCCAGCGCCAGCATAGCAAGCACAAAAACGCTCAATGCCATCCATGCCTGAGGCAGGCCGATGCTGGCGATGCCGAGAAAAACCGCCGCCAGCGCATACATGACAGTCAGGCTCCGGATGCCGCCGATACGATCTGCCACACCACCACCAATGGGCCGCACCAAAGAACCAGCGAACACACAGGCAGCGGTGAAAAACCCCGCCGTTTTTGCATCCAGCCCGTATTGCGTATTGAAATAAATCGTCAACGATGAGGCAAGACCCACAAATCCGCCAAACGTCACCGCATAGAAAAACATGAACCACCAGGCATCTTTATCCTTGAGCACCGCCAAGTATTCAACCAGGCGCTTGGGCGGCGGGCACTCCGGCGCATCCTTGGCCAGCACCAGATAAACCACGAACACGATGGCCAAAGGCACAAGCAAAATACCAAACACATTGCCCCAGCCATAGGCGGCGGCCAGGCTGGGTGCAAGCAATGCGGCCAGCGCCGTGCCGGAGTTTCCCGCCCCCGCGATACCCAAGGCCTTGCCTTGATGCTCCGCCGGATACCAGCGCGAGGCCAGCGGTAGCGCCACGGCAAACGAAGCCCCCGCTACGCCGAGGAACAGGCCAAACACCAGTGTTTGTTCGTAGCTGTGAATACCCACCTGCCAGGCGTAAAACAGCGCGGCCATCACGATCACCTGCCCAATCGCTCCAGTCAGCTTCGGCTTTAAGTGATCCACCATGAGGCCCATGAACAACCGCAGTATCGCACCTGCCAGCACGGGTGTTGCCACCATCAACCCGCGTTGCGCGTGAGTGAGCTGTAAATCCTGCGCGATCTGCACCCCCAGCGGGCCGAGAATGACCCAGACCATGAAGGCCAGATCAAAATAAAGGAAAGCGGCAAATAGGGTTGGCGTATGCCCGGATTGCAGAAAACTCTTCTTGTTCATAAATTATCCTTGTCTGGCTCTGGTTTTTTTATTGATGACGAACAGCCGCCACCTAATCGTTGATGCACTCTGAGAACTTCATAGCAGGTCGCATGCCAGATATGCACCAAACTTGGTAATCATTCACCACACAAAGGCTTAGAGGAAAAGTCGGCGCTGGTGATACGCCACGAGCGCACTTTGTTGCACCGCAATAGCGCAAATGCACGGGATGCGCACCGGAATGAGGCGCGCATCCCGTGCAGGTCAAAAGACCAAATCAAAACTTCGCTTCGCCCCACAGCCAGAACTTGTCGGTATCAACCGAGAAAGTTTTCGCGTTGTAGCTGGCGTACTTAATGCCAATCAGATATTTTTTGGCGATGGGTTTGGTGGCCTGAAGATTCCATTCCGTGCCATACCGGGCATTGCCTTGGTCAGCACGGTAGTCGTGATAAATCGCATCGAGCTTGACGCCGTACAGCGTCGACCCCGCACCGAGGTAAGCATCCTTCAAGCCATTCGCCGGCGTTGCCAGGAACATGTCTGCCCAGCCGTTGAAGGCGTGCAAAGTAGCCAGCGGGGTCTGGAAGCTCTTCGTGCCATTGCCTTCAAGAAGTTCATAACCCAGCTTCACGCTATGCACGCCTTTGGCCAAGCCTGCTTCAAGGAAGGCGTAATCCACGCTGTAATCCGCCGGATTTTTCTTGTAGTCCGACTGCGATGCATACTCGGCGGTATAGAGGAACTTCACGCCTTCAGCGACGGCTTTATCCCCTTTGAAGCGCAAGCCCCAGGTTTGTATCGAGCTCGTCGCGAAATCGGTATAGTCGAGCAGATAACCATAGCCCACGATCTCGCCAACGCTCCAGCCCTTGTAGCTGACATTGAGAATCGGCGACTTCATTTTCGCATTGCCCACGTTGGCAAATGTAGTGGCAGGAAATTTGGTTTGATCACTAAACACGCGGTTGGCGTTGTAGATGTAGCCTGCGGTGATTGTTGTTGCAGGCAGGGATTTATTAACTACAGTGAAGCCGTCGAATGTTTGTTCATTTTGCCGCCAGCCCACGTTGCCGATAAAGCGCTGGTTATCCAGCACGATGCGCTGCCGGCCGTATTTCAGCTTGGTGTCTGGAATACCGGAGTAACTCAGGTAGGCCTGATTGACCTCGGTGAATTCCGGATCAGCAATGATGGAGTAAGCCGTCTTGCGATTGGTCGTGCTGTTGTAATTGTCTGTGCCTGCAACGCTGAGATGTTCCCCTTCCAGCATCGCGCCAAAGCCTTTGAATTCACCCGTCTCGTAACCAAAGCGCAGGCGCAGGGTGGAGGCGTTCGCCGCTTTCAGTGCATTCTCCTGGCTCACGCTCTCGTAACGGTAGCGGGCGTCCAGCGAGGGTTTGCCGCCCATCAGCGCATCAGAAAAACTGTCTCCCGCAAAGGCGGGTAATGCGAGCAGGGACAGCGAGAGTAAAACGGCGTATGCCATTTGTGTTGAAGTCAGTGATGAATGACGTGACATAAAAGTATCTCCAGAAAAGTAATTGATAAATAAAAGCGAAAATATTTAAGGGTTAGGCCACCTTTTTCAGTTGCTTGCGATAGAGGAATTCAAATACCGCTGCGCGGTAAGCGGCAAACCGGCTATCTTCCGCAAGCTCCAGGCGGTCACGCGGGCGGGGCAGATCCACCGTGACAATCTCGCCTATCGTTGCCGCCGGTCCATTGGTCATCATGACGATGCGATCCGAGAGCAACACCGCTTCATCGACATCGTGCGTCACCATCACCACCGTGGCGCCAGTCTTGGCCAGCACGCCGTTGAGCTCATCCTGCAGGCTGGCGCGGGTAAGTGCATCAAGTGCGCCAAAGGGTTCATCCATTAACAAGATGCGTGGTTCCATGGCAAAAGCGCGGGCGATGCCGACACGCTGCTTCATGCCGCCGGAAATTTCATGTGGATATTTATCCAGTGCGTGTTCCATGTGCACCATTTCGAGCGCGGCAACCACGCGCGCTGTGAGTTTCGCCTTGCCCTCTTTTCGCCCGAAAACACGTTCAACGGCTAGCATCACATTTTCAGAACACGTCATCCATGGCAACAGGGAATGGTTCTGGAACACTACCGCACGCTCGGGCCCCGGCCCGGTGATTTCGCGGTTATCGCACAGCAGCACACCATGCGTTGCCCGTGTCAGGCCGGCAATGAGATTAAGCAAAGTAGATTTGCCGCAGCCCGAATGCCCGATCAGCGCCACGACTTCACCCGGACTGATCGCCAGATTGATATCACGCAGGGCAACAAAGCGGCCTGCCCGTGCAGGAAATTCCTGGCCAACGCTTTCGATTTTGACGATGGGTTTCATGTGCTTCTCCTCAACGTGATTCGTAAGTAAAACGCTTGGCCAGCAGCAACAGCATCTGCTCCAGCGCAAACCCCACCATGCCGATAACAAAGATGGCAATGATGATGTGCTCGACCTTGAGGCTGTTCCATTCATCCCACACCCAGAAGCCGATGCCCACGCCGCCGGTTAACATTTCCGCCGCAACAATTACCAACCAGGCGGTACCGATGGATAGGCGAATGCCGGTCAACATGTAAGGCAGCACAGCGGGGAAGAGAATCCTGGTAATCACCTTGTCTTCCGACAAGCCCAGCACACGTGCCACATTCAAATAATCCTGTGGCACGCGCTGCACGCCCTGCGCGGTATTGAGAATCATCGGCCAGATGGAACAGATGAAAATAGTCCACGTTGCAGCGGGATCAGCGCGCTTGAATACCAGCAAGCCAATCGGCAGCCAGGCAAGTGGAGAGACTGGGCGCAGCAAGCTGATGACAGGCTCGAACATGCGGTTCATGAAGTTAAAGCGACCGAGCATGAACCCTGCCGGTATGCCTACCAGCGCAGCAAAACCGAAACCGATGCCAACACGTTGCAATGAGGAGAGCACATTCCAGCCAATACCCTGATCATTCGGACCATTCCGATAGAACGGATCAGCAAACAACTTGGCCGCCGCATCCCACGTTTGCATCGGGCCGGGAATCGAGTTGTTCTTGACGGCAACAAGCGCCCAGATGCCCAGCAGCAGAGCAATGCCGAGCAGGGGCGGAATCACGGTTTTTGCCAACTCACGCGCGCCGTGAACTAACCGCTCCCCGCGTCCCGGCCCTCGCCCCAAGGCAGGAGAAACTTCTTGCGCGCTGAACGGCGCGATTTCCATAAAGGTCGGCGCTGGTGACACGGTGGTCTGTATGGGTAAGATCGCCATCGCGTCCACTTCTGCCACCTGCATCGACCCCACGTTTTTAAAAGCAATGACTGCACTCATGATGCTCTCCCTTCTTGCAAAAAACCTCAGGCGTGAATCTTGAAAGATGCGGCGTATTTCTTCGGGTCTTTCCCATCCCACACCACACCGTCGATCAATTTGCTTGACCGCATGTCGCTCTTGGGTAGTGCAGCCTTGGCTGCTGCTGCGGCTTGCTTGTATATGTCAATACGGTTGATCTGTTTTGCCACCGCGAGATAATCCGGATCGCTCTTCAGCAGTCCCCAACGTTTGTGCTGGGTCAGGAACCACATGCCATCGGAGAGATAGGGGAAATTCACCGCGCCGTCGTTAAAGAACTTCATGTGGTTCTTGTCGTCCCACGTTTTACCCAGGCCATTGGAATAACGCCCCAGCATGCGTTCGAGAATCACATCCATATCGGTGTTGATGTAGGCCTTTTGCGCCACGGTTTCGGCCGTGAGGCGGCGATTCGCCAACGACGCATCAATCCAGCGGCCCGCATCGAGCACCGCCGCCGTCATGGCGCGCGCCGTGTTCGGATTTTTGGCAACCCAGTCGGCTGTGGTACCGAGCACCTTCTCGGGGTGATCAGTCCAGATGTCCTGCGTGGTAGCTACGGTAAAACCGATTTTGTCGATAATGGCGCGGTTGTTCCACGGCTCGCCAACGCAAAAACCGTCCATGTTGCCCACGCGCATATTGGCGACCATTTGCGGTGGCGGCACCACGATATTCTTCACATCCTTGAACGGGTCAATACCCTGCGCCGCCAACCAGTAGTAAAGCCACATGGCATGCGTGCCCGTGGGGAAAGTCTGCGCAAAAGTGTATTCGCGTTCCTTCTTGGCGATCAGTTTGGCGAGTGACGGGCCATCGATCGCGCCTTTGTCCTTCAACTGGTTCGACAAGGTGATGGCCTGGCCGTTGTTGTTCAAGTTCATCAGCACCGCCATGTCCTTCTTCGGCCCGCCGATGCCCAGATGCACGCCATACACCAGGCCATACAGCACGTGTGCTGCATCCAGCTCGCCATTCACCAGCTTGTCACGCACCGCAGCCCACGAAGCTTCTTTGCTGGCAATAATCTTGATGCCGTATTTTTCGTCGAACTTATTCACTGCTGCCATAACGACTGACGAACAATCCGTGAGCGGAATGAAGCCGATGCGCACCTCTTTTTTCTCGGGCGCATCCGAACCCGCAGCCCATGCGGCAGAACGGATACCGGGCGACACCATGCCCATTAGCGCAGCCCCTGTCATGAGCGTTGCGCCTTGACGCAGAAAATCACGCCGCTTTTGCGCACCATAAGATGATGATTCCGCAGCAGCTTCTGTAATCCCGGTAGGTGGCAGGCTATCTTCATGTTTCATTACGCTCTCCAAAGTCAGGTCATCCATCAGAATGGCAAAAAAAAAACGGCATCCGTCTCAGCTCGACATTGATGTTCAATCAACATCAATGAGCATGAAACAGACACCGTTGTCTTTTGCGCCGAACCGCCGTTGATTCAGCGCACAAGGTTCACAAAGCAACCAGCATGCCAGCAGCCTGAAATCCCGATTTGAAGCCCACTGCTACTGGAACTTCAAAAGAATCATGTAAAAAATCGGCGCTGGTGAGACGGCGATAAGCCCTCATATGCTGCACCGCAATAGCGCACAAATTCACTTTTTGCACCGGAATAATGCGCGCTGGTCACAACAGAAACTTGGCCATCGCGACCACGTCGCCCGCCACTTTGGCCAAAGGTTGGGCACGTTCCATTGCCAGTTTGCGCAATGCGCCATGCGCCTGATCCTCATCCAGCCCCCGCGTTTGCATGAGGATGCCCTTGGCCTTTTCCACCACCTTGCGTTCAGACAGTTTCTGCGTCGCCAAAGCCGCTTCCTGCTTCAAACCCTGATGCTCTTCAAAGCGTGCAATGGCCACATCAACTATCGGTTTTAAGCGCGCCAGATCAAGGTTATCCACAACATAAGCCGAGACGCCGGCCTTGAACGCAGCGCGCATCACGTCACCATCATTCTCGTGTGTGAGCATGATGACCGGACGTGGCATGTTGCGCGACATCACCGCCAGATTCTCTAGCGTATCGCGGGAAGGCGAATCGGTTTCGATCAAAATGACATCCGGTTTGATGGCTTCAATCTGTGCCGTCAAGTCCAGCACGGAAGGCAATACGGCAGCTACCTGATGACCTGCCGTGACAAGACCGGCACAGAGCTCTGTGGCCCGCGCCTGGGATTCGTCGATGATAAGAATGCGCAACATGGCAAAGCTCATGCAAGCGCTGTGCCATATCCCTGTGCTGCCAGGAAGAAAATACCCCGGCTTTTAGTTAAACCGTCTGGCCCGTCAAAATCGTCTTGTCCGACGGATATTCGAGTGCCGGTTACCTCCTGCTCAGGTTTTGCACGACCTGCCACGTTACCCAGCCACGCCGCAGCCATTTTCCAATGTGGCCAGATCGCAAGCCAGCAGGCCGCAGGACCGCGAGAAAAATAGCGGCACCGACTAGCCACGCGGGACGGCTTTTGACTAGGCGCACAACCGCCAGCCCCTGATCGGCCAGCGCCAAGGGTGCGCGCCACGGTTCAATGCTTTGCGCCAGCGCCGTTCGTTGCCCTGCCGCTTGCGCAATCAATTGTTCCCGTCGCGCTGCCAGTCGGGTTAATTCATTCATGACCGAGAATCCAACTGCCCCCGGTCTTTAATCAATTCCGCCAGGCTCGCTGCAAAGAGTCTTGGCTTGGCTCGCATTTTGCGCACAGCGAAGCTCCATGTCGCGACACCACCTATGAGGAAAAATCCGGCAAGCGCACCCAGCACCAGAAAACGATGCGCATCCCAGAAGACAGCTGCCAGCAGAATGATTACCAGCACCACGCCAACGCCGAGAAAAAACAGCGTAGCCAATGCCAGCACCAAAAGCGACAATAAATGTTCCCGGCCTTCCTCCAGATCAGTGGACAACAGATCGAGACGCGTATGGACGATGGCAACCAGGGTTGCAACAAGAGTAGTCAGAGACGAGAGCAGTCCATGACTCCCACCGGGTGGTTTTTCCGCCATGGCGAAGCGACTAGCGGCGGCCGATCAGTAAGCCGATCACCAAGCCAACACCGGCGGCGGTGGTAACCGCTTTCCATGGATGCTCATGGACATAAACATCGGTCGCTTCAGCAGCCGCTTTGGTTTTGACAAGCAACGCCGCCTGCACCTGCGCAATTCTGGCCTGCACAACCCTGAGCGACTCTTCCGCTTTGGCGCGTACTTCGATCAGTTTCTCCCCCCCCTGATTGGCAGTTGCTTTCAGCAGGGCTTCTGCATCGGCCATCACCACCTTGAAATCGGCAATTAATTGTTCTTTGGTAATGTCATCTGATACTTTTTCCATGATTTTCTCCGTTATTGGTTGTTGCATTTTCAAAATTCAAACCCACTGCTCTAACTTTGCGCTTTAACTGTTAAAAATGAAAGCCCTCAGATTCAGCGACTTCCCACTGAAAACAGGGATGGAGCAACATTATTCCTTGCGGTCCCACCCTCGTTCCTGCCCTTGCTGTCCGCGTGCTTGCCCCCGTTTTTGTTCGCTCTTGTCGTCCTTATAGCCCCTATCACCCTTGTCTTGCTGTTGTACGTCTCGTTCCCGTGATTTTGGTGCCTTCTGTTCATGCTGATCCAGCTTTGGCTGAGCCGCCTGCCTACGATCCTGAATTTCTGGACGCCCCTGGTTTGGATCGACCGGACTGGGCCGCCGAACGTCTTCGCCTCTGCCACCTCTCCCTTGTGGTTCTTGTGGCCGTGGCGCAGCAAGGCCACCCTGCTGGCGCGAGGTAGGAGGGCGAACATCCTGCTGTCTGGACTCTCGCTCTTCGGGCACTCTTTGTTTTTCTTGCCGGGCCCTTCCTTGCCGAGCAGGTGCCCCTTGCACGGTCCGCTCCTGGTTGCGTTGCTGATACTGTTGTCGCACCACGGGATCCCGCGGCTGGTAGTGGTAGCGTTGTTGTTGCAGCTCATGCTGCTGCTCAATCTGTCTGGGATACCGATCCCCCGAATACTGCCGCTGATAGATGGGTAGCGGGGCAGGCGTTGGCTCCGGGCCGCGGTCCCATTTGTCCCAGCCGCGTCTATGCTGTTCCCAATCATGGCCCCAGTGATTATTCCAGCGTGGTGGCGCATCCGACCGCCACCCGCGAAAGTACGCTGGCGGCTGACGATAGTAACGTACAGGGATTCGCAGGATGTACACCGGTACAGCATAGGGCTCCACAATCCACCAAGGCCCGTTGTACCAGGAACTCGCGTACCACTCATCATCCTGAAAAACCCAATACATACCATCGTAAAAGAAATAGTTCGTTTGCAGGCCTGGTGCATAGTAGACCGGGTAACCCGATATAACAACGAGTTCCGGATACACGGGCACGTTGATCCCGATACTTGCATACGGCAACCCGATACCAATACTCAACTGAGCAGTAGCAGAAGCCACTGAACTCGCTAGCAATCCCAGCAAAATAAACACGTACCGAATTTTCAGCATTTTCATTTTGTAATCCATCAGGTTTATTACAACCAGGAATAAAGTTATCACGACTTCTTTATTCACAACGAAATACGGTATTAACTTGCTACATGCTATGGGTACTTATCTAACATTTCTGTGCGGCATCGCACAGAAAGCGATGTTTCATGCGAGTAGGATAGCCTTGTGTGACTACCCGATGTACCTAATAGCGTACAGACGGCAACAAGTCGTCCTTTCAACCCCTGTCAGGGGCCCTCTTCAGCCAAGCTTTTGCCACCTGCCCCTGCAGGGAGATGATTGCGCAGGAATGACACTAATGCACACAAGACATATAAAGAAAATTGGGCAGATCAGCATCGCAAAACTTTCAGTAGCACTTTGCCTGATGCTGCTCGCAGGTTGTAGTTCGCTCCCTGCCATGGTGCCTGACATGGCAATGCAGCCATCGCACCCTGTGCAGCTCGATGGTGCGCACGGCCCTCTGACTGCCCAGCAAAGCAAGGCAGTACTCGCCAGAATTAAAAAAAATGGTGCAGAGACCAATATCTTTGACAAACACTTGGCACTGGAAGTAGAGATTGTCGGCAGCCCGCTGGTGATAGGCAACAAAGTCGAGCTGCTGGTAGATGGCCCGACAACTTATCGATCTATGTTCGCCGCGATAGAGAATGCGCGGGACCATATCAATATGGAAACCTTCATCATCGAAAATGATGAGATCGGGCAAAAATTTGCCGGGCTCTTAACCCGAAAACAAGGCAGTGGCGTGCAGGTAAACCTGATTTACGACAGCGTGGGGTCAATCAGTACACCCAAGGAATTTTTCACCTCACTTAGAGAAAGCGGTGTGAATGTTCTGGAATTCAATCCAATCAATCCGCTCATTGTGCGTAAAGGCTGGCAAGTCAACCAGCGTGATCACCGGAAACTATTGATCGTGGATGGACAGGTCGCCTTCGTCGGCGGCATCAATATCAGCAGCGTCTATTCCAGCGGCTCATTCGGCAAATCCAATCCAGCCAAAGACACCACGCCATGGCGTGACACCCATCTGCGCATGGCGGGACCCGTTGTCAGCGAATTCCAGAAATTGTTTATGGCCACATGGCAAGAGCAAAAAGGCGCGCCATTAGCGCCTAAAAAATATTTCCCTCAGCCGAAAAGTCAGGGCAATGAGGTTGTACGTGCCATTGGCAGCTCACCCGACGAGCCTTACAGTCAAATCTATGCAACGTTGCTCTCCGCCATCAATAGCGCGGAAACCCAGGTTTTTCTGACAAATGCTTATTTTGTCCCTGATCCGCAATTGCTTGCTGCACTCAAAGAGGCTGTTCAGCGCGGTGTCGATGTGAGATTGTTGTTGCCCGAAAAAACAGATTCAGACTTGGTGTTTTATGCATCCCGTTCTTATTACGATGAACTGCTCAGCGCCGGCGTAAAAATCTATACGCGGCAAAATGCGTTGCTCCATGCCAAAACTGCGCTTATAGACGGGGTCTGGTCAACCATAGGTTCAACCAATCTCGACTGGCGTAGTTTCCTCAACAACCAGGAAATCAATGCAGTCATGCTGGGGCAGGAGTTCGGTGCCCAAATGCAAACCCTGTTCGAGAAAGATCTGGAGTCATCCAAGCTCGTTACGCTCGAAATATGGAGAAAACGTTCAATCGGTGCCCGCATCAAGGAGAGAGCAGCACGTTTGTGGGCACACTGGCTATAAATCTTCAGCATGATGCTGACCCAAACTGGATTTTTGCAATGCGACAAATTTTTCAGATAAGAATAGGGGCTATGCGCTTTAGCCAGGAATCCAAGACAAGGTCGTTTTGGTGGGTGCCAGTTCTTGTACTTCTCTGCGGTGCATGGTTTCCTAGCGAGAAAGTTTTTGCCATCGAGCCGGAGATGTCGCCTGTATCCGCTGTATCGCTGCGCGCCAAGTACACGGAATTGGATACATTGTTACGCAACAATCAGTTTCACCGTGAACTGTACCTTAACTCTACGCAATCCTCTGGCAATTTGAAGGGGGAAATCTATGCTGTGGTCGATTATCCATTGACCACGGTTAATGTGGCGCTCAACAATCCCGCACATTGGTGTGATGTGCTGATATTGCACGTTAATATCAAATATTGCCACGCTTCCAGCAACAAGATGGGCCCTGTCCTCACCATGAATCTGGGTAGAAATTACACTCAGCCGCTGGCGGATACTTATCGTGTCGAATTCAACTATCACGGGGCGATCACGACGCCAGATTATTTCGCTGTAGAGCTACATGCCAAGGACGGCCCCTTGAACACTCATGACTATCACATCTGGATTGAGGCCACCTCCCTGAAAGACGGGCGCACCTTTCTGCATTTCACCTACGCGTATGCTTTTGGTTTAACTGGTCGCCTCGCGATGCAAGGCTACCTGGCAACCATCGGCAGGAATAAAGTCGGGTTTACCGTCACGGGCAAACAACCCAATGGTCAGCCTATCTATATTCAAGGGGTACGCGGTGTAGTGGAACGCAATACCATGCGGTATTACCTGGCTATCGATGCGTATCTCGCCGCGTTGGCCGCACCAACCGGGGATCAGCTGGAGAAACGATTACAGCATTGGTATAACGCTACTGATCAGTATGTCCGCCAATTGCACGAAGTAGAGCGAAATGATTACCTTGAAATGAAACACAATGAGTACCAGCGTCAGCAGATAACTCAATAGGTTATATAAACTTAGGAGTGTCAGGAATTTTAACTGAACTTATTTAGTTGGTTATCGGCTTCAAGCACAATCCTCGCCCCTCGTTGCCGAGGGGCGCTACCCCCGTGATGGGGTTGTTTTAGACGCCAAACATGGTTTCACTCCTCGCCCCTCGTTGCCGAGGGGCGCTACCCTTTGATGAGGCGATGAAGCGCGGCATGCGCGGCGTTTCAATCCTCGCCCCTCGTTGCCGAGGGGCGCTACGTGGGATGGCGACGGCATGCCGGCGGTGCGGACATGTTTCAATCCTCGCCCCTCGTTGCCGAGGGGCGCTACCGGGTGACGGCGCCGAGCTTGCCGATGATGCGTCGTTTCAATCCTCGCCCCTCGTTGCCGAGGGGCGCTACAACTGGCTGACTTTGAATGCCGCTGCACTCGATGCGTTTCAATCCTCGCCCCTCGTTGCCGAGGGGCGCTACGAGCAACAGTGTCGGGCATGAGCTTTGCGCGAGTGAGTTTCAATCCTCGCCCCTCGTTGCCGAGGGGCGCTACGCAGGCTGCTGGAGGTACGGGAACGGACACTCAGTTGGTTTCAATCCTCGCCCCTCGTTGCCGAGGGGCGCTACTTTTCGCCGCCTTGCCGGGCATTCGCGTTTACGCGGTTTCAATCCTCGCCCCTCGTTGCCGAGGGGCGCTACATGCGGCTGGAGAAAGACAAGACCAATGGCAAAAGGTTTCAATCCTCGCCCCTCGTTGCCGAGGGGCGCTACCGCACTGGCTCTAAGAGACTGCGGTGAGCTTGCCCGTTTCAATCCTCGCCCCTCGTTGCCGAGGGGCGCTACCACGCGAATCAATCGAAAAATGGTCATTCCGAGCGTTTCAATCCTCGCCCCTCGTTGCCGAGGGGCGCTACGTACCAGTCCGGCTTGAACTGATCGCGCTGCTTCTCGTTTCAATCCTCGCCCCTCGTTGCCGAGGGGCGCTACAAAAACAGACCTGCCATCCATCATCCATGTGGATGTTTCAATCCTCGCCCCTCGTTGCCGAGGGGCGCTACCCGGCTTTGGTCTCAATGCGCTTTTCAAACAGGTGTTTCAATCCTCGCCCCTCGTTGCCGAGGGGCGCTACATGTTTGCGCGATAGCCTTGCTCGCCAAACGACTTGTTTCAATCCTCGCCCCTCGTTGCCGAGGGGCGCTACGCGAGCATAGCAACACCCCCCTCCGATGATTACTGTTTCAATCCTCGCCCCTCGTTGCCGAGGGGCGCTACCCGATCAGCGCGACGAGCTCGTCGATCTTTTGCGGTTTCAATCCTCGCCCCTCGTTGCCGAGGGGCGCTATCTAACGCCTGGGATTTATCCAAGGCGAGTGAAGCGTTTCAATCCTCGCCCCTCGTTGCCGAGGGGCGCTACCCATGCGTGACCTACAGCGGCAGTTCAACAATTGGGTTTCAATCCTCGCCCCTCGTTGCCGAGGGGCGCTACCCGGCGACGCCGTCGTCGGCGATGAAGTACGCTTTGTTTCAATCCTCGCCCCTCGTTGCCGAGGGGCGCTACCACGCGGAAACAGGAGATACAGGATGTCAGCGAACGCGTTTCAATCCTCGCCCCTCGTTGCCGAGGGGCGCTACTCGCTGCTAATTCGGTTTCTACAATCAATTTCCGCGTTTCAATCCTCGCCCCTCGTTGCCGAGGGGCGCTACGCAACCTGTGGGGGGGGTGGCCCACCACCCCGAAGGTTTCAATCCTCGCCCCTCGTTGCCGAGGGGCGCTACTTATGCCGCCAGCTACTGCGTGCGCAACGGCCAGTTTCAATCCTCGCCCCTCGTTGCCGAGGGGCGCTACTTATGCCGCCAGCTACTGCGTGCGCAACGGCCAGTTTCAATCCTCGCCCCTCGTTGCCGAGGGGCGCTACAAGAGCAATGCCAACGATACGAGCAATGCTTCCGGTTTCAATCCTCGCCCCTCGTTGCCGAGGGGCGCTACTAGGCTCATGATCAAGGATTACCCTCGGTGAGCACGTTTCAATCCTCGCCCCTCGTTGCCGAGGGGCGCTACCATGCAGCGGAGGCCTTTTTGATGGATGCCATCAACAAGTTTCAATCCTCGCCCCTCGTTGCCGAGGGGCGCTACACAGACGTCGCTTGAGTACTTGATCGCCAGACATAGTTTCAATCCTCGCCCCTCGTTGCCGAGGGGCGCTACCGGCTCTGGTGACACGGCGCACAGTGTCTGGCCGCAGTTTCAATCCTCGCCCCTCGTTGCCGAGGGGCGCTACCAGCGGCATCGGGATTCCACAGATAGTACGACCCCGTTTCAATCCTCGCCCCTCGTTGCCGAGGGGCGCTACGGGATGGCGACGGCATGCCGGCGGTGCGGACATGTTTCAATCCTCGCCCCTCGTTGCCGAGGGGCGCTACACCGGCATAGCCGCCGCGTGAGCCGAAATTCCAGGTTTCAATCCTCGCCCCTCGTTGCCGAGGGGCGCTACCGCCGACTGGCTTTGCCATTGCCGCGTATAACGTCGTTTCAATCCTCGCCCCTCGTTGCCGAGGGGCGCTACTTTTGGCGATGTCCAAGTGACATTGCGAGATTTGGTTTCAATCCTCGCCCCTCGTTGCCGAGGGGCGCTACCAACAAATCCTTTACCGGCCAATCGGCATCGTGCGGTTTCAATCCTCGCCCCTCGTTGCCGAGGGGCGCTACTGTTCGATGCGGGGTTGGCCGCTGAACGTATTTCCTGTTTCAATCCTCGCCCCTCGTTGCCGAGGGGCGCTACCGTTCGCGCACAACAGGCGGAAATCACGGATATTTCGGCACGCATTTCGCGAACCGGTGCTCGAACCATTTTCCGTGCTTCCATTGGATACCCAATCAACTGACGTTGTCCCAAGAATTCA
>SCUZ01000071.1 GCA_004322535.1 Rugosibacter sp. | reverse complement strand
TCGCTGGTTGCTGGTGTTGTTGCGCAGCGTGCCAGAGCTGGTTTGGGCATTGCTCCTGGTACGCATCCTTGGTCTGGGGCCGACGGCCGGCGTATTGGCTATTGCCCTGACATACAGTGGCATGCTCGGCAAAGTTTACGCAGAGATTCTTGAGTCTTCGGAAGCGCATGCGACCCAGTCACTGTTGAAGAATGGTAGCGGCCGACTGGCCGCCTTGTTTTATGGCGTCTTGCCCGCATCGGCTTCCGAATTGGTGTCCTATACCACCTTTCGCTGGGAGTGCGCGATCCGCGGCTCAGTGGTCATGGGCTTCGTTGGGGCAGGCGGCATCGGCCAGCGCATGGACGAATCGATGAAAATGCTGGCGGGCCACGAAGTGTCCACCATGCTGATCATTTTTGTGCTGCTGGTGGCTTGCACTGATCTAGTCAGCACTTTTTTGCGCAAGCGTCTGGGCTGAGATGCAGCACCGCCGCTCCGCTGTGCCACCGCGTATCAAGCCTGCCACCCTGCTGTTTCTGCTTGGTCTTTTGACACTGATCTGCGCCAGTTTTTACTCACTGGCCATCCAGTGGAGTGAGCTTTTTACAGCCGATGCAGTGCGCTCAAGCATAGAGTTTTTACGCGGCTTCACAGCGCCGGAACTGGCTTGGCCTTTCCTGGTAAAAGTGGCACGGGGCACTCTGGAGACGTTGTCTATGTCGGCATTGGGAACCGGCATCGCATCCATATGCGGTATCGCACTGGCGCTGCCTGCCAGCGGCAGATTCGGCCCTGCAGCCCGCTTGGCGATGCGTCTGGCGCTCAATATCTTGCGCTCGATACCCGAGCTGATCTGGGCGCTCATCTTACTGATTGCCGCCGGACTGGGACCATTTGCAGGCACGCTGGCGCTGGCAGTTCACACCACCGGCGTGCTTGGCCGCCTGTTCGCCGATGCCCTTGAAAACATGTCGCCCGCGCCTGAAATTACCTTGCGCATTAATGGTGCGAAACCGATGGCCGCCTTCTTTTACGCAGCGTTACCGCAGATTTTACCGCAACTGATGTCCTACACGCTGTATCGCTGGGAGAACAACATACGTGCCGCAGCCATCCTGGGGATCGTCGGTGCCGGCGGCTTGGGGCAGATGCTGAAATACCATCTTTCCTTGTTTCAAATGCAGCAGGCTGCCAGCGTCATCATCGCGATGCTGGCGCTGATCACCCTCGTTGATGGAACGAGCTTCTGGCTACGCCGCAGGCTGACCAGTCAATAGACCTTGGTGCTATCAAAAGCCATAACCTCGCACGACTCATATCGAGCAAGGACAAGCTCTGGATGCGCATGGACATGAACGACTGCGGAATCTCAATCCGGTTGTCTATGGGCATGAGATAACAACCATCACTAACCACTTAACCCGTCGCCTTATTCCACCGTCACCGATTTGGCAAGGTTACGTGGCTTATCGACATCCGTGCCTTTTACCAACGCCACGTGATACGACAACAATTGCAGTGGCACGACGTGCAGTACCGGACTAAGCAGTCCATAGTGCTCGGGCAAGCGCAGCACATGCACGCCAGGCTCTTCTTCCACGGCTGAATCCGCATCGGCAAACACATACAGCTCGCCACCGCGGGCGGCGACTTCTTTCAAATTGGACTTCAATTTTTCGAGCAAAGCGTCATTGGGCGCAATGCTGATCACGGGCATGTCTTTATCCACCAGCGCCAGCGGACCGTGCTTTAGCTCACCTGCGGGGTAGCCTTCGGCGTGGATATAAGAGATTTCCTTGAGCTTTAGCGCGCCTTCCAGCGCGATGGGGTAATGCTGGCCACGACCCAGAAACAAGGCATGATGCTTGTTGGCAAATTGAGCGGCCCATGCCTTGATGTCCGTTTCGCCTGCCAGCACTTTTTGCACTGCCACGGGCAGGTGGCGCAATGCAGTCAGGTGCCGCACTTCGGCCTCCGGCGTCAGGCGGCCGACCTGCTTGGCAAGCGTGGCCGCCAGCAAAAACAACGCGGCTAACTGCGTGGTAAACGCCTTGGTTGATGCCACGCCGATTTCAGGACCAGCCCGCGTCAAAAAGCGCAATGCACACTCGCGAACAATCGCGGATTCAGGCACATTGCAAATCGCGAGCGTGCGCTGCATGCCTTGCGCCTTGGCGTGCCGAACTGAGGCCAGCGTATCGGCTGTTTCGCCTGATTGAGAGATCGCAACGACCAGTTGATCCGGATTCGGTACAGATACCCGATAGCGATATTCGCTGGCAATTTCAACGGTGCACGGCACGCCAGCCAATTGCTCTATCCAGTACCGTGCCACCAAGCCTGAGTGATAGCTGGTACCGCACGCCAGAATAAGTACAGATTGAACTCCAGCCAGCAATTCAGGGGCAGCCACGCCAAATAGATTAGGCGTAAAGGTTTGCGCGCCGCTGATCATTTCCAGTGTTGCTGCCAAGGCTTGTGGCTGCTCGAAAATTTCTTTTTGCATGTAATGCTGATAATCGCCCAGCTCAACCGCATCGGCAGACAAGCTGCTTTGCGTCACGGGACGCGCTACCGCCGTACCACCAGCGCCGACTATTTTGAGCGAGCCTTGTTTTAGCTCAGCACAGTCGCCATCCTCAAGATAAATAATCTGCCGCGTGACTTGCAGTAACGCTGCCGCATCGGACGCCGCGTAGTAACCGTCCTCACCCACGCCGAGCAGCAACGGCGCGCCATGTCGCGCAACGATGATGCGATCCTCGCCCTCCCTGAGCACCGCAATGGCATAAGCGCCTGTCAATCGCGCCGTGGCCAGTTGAACCGCCGCAAACAAGTCTGGCGTGGTTTGCCGCATCTGCTGGATCAGGTGAGCAATCACTTCAGTATCGGTATCTGAAGTAAAGACGTAGCCTTCCGCCATGAGCGCTGCGCGCAGCTCGGCATAATTTTCGATAATGCCGTTATGTACCACCGCCAAGTCAGCCGACACATGCGGATGCGCATTACGCTCACTGGGTACGCCATGCGTGGCCCAGCGCGTATGCGAAATGCCCAGATGCGCCGTCCGATCTGCCGCCTGGATTGCGAGTTCTGCCACACGCCCCACACTGCGCAGACGCGTGAGCGTGGGATTCAGCAGTGCCAAGCCGGCTGAATCATAGCCGCGATATTCCAGACGCAGCAAGCCTTCAATCAGAACAGGTACAACGTTGCGCGCGGCAACGGCAGCGACAATGCCACACATGGCTAATCCTTTTTCTGTTTTACGGGGCGCTTCCAGCCAGCAATCGATAGTTGTTTGGCGCGTGAAATGGTCAGTTGATCCGGTGGTGCATTTTTAGTGAGTGTCGTTCCGGCACCAAGGGTTGCGCCACGACCGACCGTCACCGGCGCAACAAGCTGCGTGTCAGAACCAATGAAAACATCGTCTTCGATCACGGTGCGAAATTTATTGGCGCCATCGTAATTGCATGTGATCGTGCCAGCGCCCACATTCACCCGCTGGCCTATGGTGGCGTCTCCTAGGTAAGCCAGATGGTTGGCCTTGGAATGGTCTGCAATGATGCTGTTTTTAACTTCAACAAAATTGCCGATATGCACGTCCCGGCCAAGTTCAGTACCCGGGCGCAACCGCGCATAGGGACCAATGCGACAATCCGGGCCGACATCGGCATCTTCAATATGGCAAAAAGGCGCAATGACTGCGCCTTCTCCGATGTGGCAATTTTTCAACACGCAGTTTGCACCGATGCGTACGTTATCTGCCAGCGTTACCTGCCCTTCGAATACGTTGTTCGCGTCAATGAACACATCGCGACCGCATGCCAGTTGACCACGTACATCGATGCGTGCCGGATCAGCCAGACCCACGCCCGCGTTAAGCAGGGCATCAGCAACCTTACGTTGATAAATGCGCTCTAAGGCCGCGAGCTGCACTTTACCATTCACCCCTTCAGTTTCCCACGCCACATCAGGCTGCGCCGTCACGACAGGCAAGCCCTCAGCAACGGCCATGGCGACAATATCGGTGAGATAGTATTCGCCCTGCGCATTACGATTGCCCAGTGTCGGCAGCCAGCAAGATAGCGCTTCTGTGGGTGCCACCAGAATGCCGGTGTTGATTTCATGGATATGGCGTTGCGCGTCGCTGGCGTCTTTCTCTTCAACAATGCACGTCACCTTGCCCGTGCCCGCCTCACGGACAATACGGCCATAACCCTGCGGGTTGTCAAGGTTTGCTGTCAGCAATGCCAAAGCGCCTTGCGTGCTTCCTTTTGCACCTGGTTCCCTTTGCGCTCCTTGTACTGCCGCATCAAGCAACCGCTGCAGAGTGGACGCCTGAATCAATGGCACATCGCCATACAACACCAAGGTCAATGAAGGCATCGTCGGAATCAGCTGCGGCATGGCCTGCAATACCGCGTGGCCCGTACCTAGCTGTGGTGACTGATTTACCCAAGTGACATCAGGCGCATTGAGCCTCGCCTGAACTTGCTCACCCCCATGGCCATACACGACGCAAATATGCCCAGCGCCAATTGCGCGAGCCGTATCCAGTACATGGCCAAGTAGCGGCTTGCCCGCCAACGGATGCAGCACCTTGGGTAGCGCAGAATTCATGCGCTTGCCTTGGCCTGCCGCAAGAATGACGACATTGATAACCATGGCGTTGGTATCCAGGTGCGTAGCCAACTTAACGCGGCAAGACGCTTTCGCCCATTAAAAATTCATCCACTGCGCGCGCACATTGGCGTCCCTCGCGGATCGCCCACACCACAAGCGATTGGCCACGCCGTATATCGCCTGCCGCAAACACTCGCGGCACATTGGTGTGATACGCCACATTGCCTTCCGTGTTCGCACTGGCATTACCACGCGGATCTTTAGCCACGCCAAATGCTTCCAGCACACCGCCAACCGGGCTGACAAATCCCATGGCCAGAAAAGCAAAATCCGCCTGAATCTCGAATTCAGAGCCTGGCACTTCTTGCATCTTGCCGTCTTTCCATTCCAGACGCACGGCATGCACCGCTCTAAGATGGCCACGCAAGGAGCCTGATTCGTGGGCAATAAAGGCTTTGGTGCCGATCGCCCAATCACGCTCACAGCCTTCTTCATGCGACGAAGAGGTGCGTAGCCGCAAAGGCCAATAAGGCCAGGTTAACGCGCCATTTTCTTGCTCAGGGGGGCGTGGCATCAGCTCAATTTGAGTGATGCTCGCTGCCCCATGGCGGTTTGAGGTGCCAACGCAATCAGAGCCCGTATCGCCGCCACCAATTACCAGGACATGCTTGCCTTTGACATTGATCGGGTTTTTACGCCCGCCAGCGACTTCCTTGTTTTGCGGGATGAGAAACTCAAGCGCAAAGTGCACGCCCTTGTATTCCCGGCCGGGAATGGGTAAATCACGCGGCACCTCAGACCCTCCCGCCAAGACAACAGCATCAAAATCCTTGCGCAATTGCTCTGGTGTTACAGTTTTTTTCGCATCGCTGTGAATACCTTCGGTCAACTGGGTATTTGTCACCATGATGCCTGTCGCAAATGCCACGCCTTCGGCTTTCATTTGCGCCATGCGCCAGTCAATCAAGCGTTTATCCAGCTTGAAATCTGGAATGCCATAGCGCAGCAAACCGCCGATACGATCGCTTTTCTCAAACACCGTGACCGCGTGACCAACGCGCGCCAATTGCTGCGCTGCTGCCAGACCGGCAGGGCCTGAGCCAACCACAGCAATTTTTTTGCCCGTTTTTTGCGTCGGCGGTTGTGGCACAACCCAGCCATTTTCACCTGCTTTATCGATGATGACACGCTCAATCGACTTGATGCCAACAGGCGTATGCGGAATATTGAGCGTACACGCTTCTTCACATGGGGCCGGACAAATACGGCTGGTAAATTCGGGAAAATTATTCGTTGAATGCAATACTTCAATAGCTTCTTGCCAGTTGCCACGGTAGACCAAATCATTCCAGTCAGGAATGATGTTATTTACCGGGCAGCCCGTATTGCAGAACGGAATGCCGCAATCCATGCATCTTGCCGCCTGAATTTTGGCTTTTTCGTCCGCTAGCCGTGGAATAAATTCCTTGTAAAGCGTAACTCGTTTTGCCACTGGTTCATAAGCTTCAGCAATCCGTTCGTACTCCAAAAACCCGGTGGGCTTACCCATCAAGCAGCCTCTTTCATTTTGGTCGCCGCCATTTCCTTTAATGCACGACGATATTCATGGGGGAAAACTTTCACAAACCGACTCAGCGTTTGCCGCCAGTCAGCGAGCAACATTTTGGCTTGTTCGCTACCGGTCAGCTGAGCATGCTGTTCGATCAGTCGTTTCAGTTGCGCTTCGTCTGCTTCGTCACGATGCCACAGGCCATCTTCTGCTTGCGCATCTGTAGAGAACAAGGCCTCCAACGTTACCACCGATGCATTGCACCGCTGTGCAAACTGGCCATCGACGTCATACACGTAGGCCATGCCGCCGGACATGCCCGCGGCAAAATTGCGTCCCGTGAGCCCGAGGACAACCACTGTGCCACCGGTCATATATTCGCAGCCGTGGTCACCCGTGCCTTCAACAACCGCCGTAGCGCCTGAGTTACGTACAGCAAACCGCTCGCCAGCCACACCGCTGAAAAACGCTTCGCCTTCGGTCGCGCCATACAGCGCGGTATTGCCGACGATGATGTTCTCAGCCGATTTGCCACGGAATGCTTTCGGCGGACGCACAATGATGCGGCCACCGGACAATCCCTTGCCAACATAGTCATTACCTTCGCCGACCAAATCCAGCATAATGCCACGCGCCAGAAATGCGCCAAAACTCTGCCCTGCGGTGCCAGTCAGATGAATGGAAATGGTGCCGTCTGCTAATCCGGCATGGCCATAGCGCTTGGCGATCTCATGCGACAGCAGGGTGCCAACCGTGCGATTTTGATTTTTGATCGCAGCTTCAATTGTCACTTTGGTCCCATGCTTCAAGGCAGGCGCAGCTTTGCTGATCAACTGGTGATCCAGGGCACGACTCAAACCATGATCTTGCGTTTCACGATGGCACAGCGCGACATCGCTTGAAACTGGCGGCATATAAAAGATGCGCGAAAAATCGAGCCCTTTGGCTTTCCAATGCGCAATGCCCTCGCGCGTATCCAAGAGATCCGCACGACCTACCAGATCTTCAAAGCAACGAATGCCTAATTGCGCCATCAGCTCACGAACTTCTTCGGCGACAAAAAAGAAATAGTTCACCACATGCTCAGGCTGCCCAGAAAACCGTTTGCGTAGTACCGGATCCTGTGTGGCGACACCTACTGGGCAGGTATTCAGATGGCATTTACGCATCATGATGCAGCCTTCGACAACCAAGGGGGCTGTGGCAAACCCAAACTCATCCGCACCGAGCAACGCAGCAATCAACACATCGCGCCCGGTTTTCATCTGGCCGTCAGCCTGCACGCGAATGCGGCCGCGCAGTTTGTTCAGCACCAGCGTCTGCTGCGTTTCCGCCAAGCCGAGTTCCCAAGGCGTGCCGGCATGTTTGATCGAGGAAATAGGTGACGCACCGGTGCCGCCATCGTGGCCAGCGATCACTACGTGGTCCGCCTTGGCTTTAGTCACGCCAGCGGCAACCGTACCCACGCCGACTTCGGACACCAGCTTGACCGACACCGAGGCCACCGGATTCGCATTTTTCAGATCATGTATCAACTGCGCCAGATCTTCAATTGAATAAATATCATGGTGTGGCGGTGGTGAAATCAAACCAACGCCGGGTACCGAGTGGCGCAAAAAGCCAATGTACTCGGAGACTTTGTGTCCCGGCAATTGACCGCCTTCGCCAGGCTTTGCACCTTGCGCCATTTTGATTTGCAATTGATCTGCGTTGCTCAGATATTCTGCCGTGACACCAAATCGACCGGATGCCACTTGCTTGATCGCCGAACGTAAGCTATCACCCTCTTTCAAGGGAATATTCGCCTCCACGCGGCTCGCTCCAACCACGCTGGCCACCGTAGCGCCAGCGCCGACTTTTCCAAAACGACGCGGATCTTCGCCACCTTCGCCGGTATTGGATTTTCCGCCAATACGGTTCATGGCAATCGCCAGGGTTGTATGCGCTTCAGTCGAAATCGATCCGAGCGACATAGCCCCCGTGGCAAACCGCTTGACGATGTCTTTGGCCGATTCAACCTCATTTAAAGGCACCGGCGGACCCGCAGGATTAAGATCAAACAAACCACGCAATGTCAGGTGACGTTTGCTTTGATCATTAATCAGCCGCGCATATTCTTTATACGTTTCGTACTTTCCAGACCGTGTGGCGTGTTGCAGTTTAGCAATGGCATCGGGTGTCCACATCTGATCTTCGCCACGGACACGATACGCATACTCACCCCCCGCATCCAAGCTATTAGCCAGCACGGGGTCGGCAGAAAAGGCAGCGCGATGGATGCGCACGGCTTCTTCTGCGACCTCCAACAAACCAATGCCTTCAATCTGCGTTGAAGTGCCAGTAAAAAAGTCGCGAATAAACTCGGAATTCAGGCCAATCGCCTCGAAAATCTGCGCGCCACAATAAGACTGATAGGTTGATATGCCCATCTTGGACATGACCTTATTCAGGCCCTTGCCAACCGCTTTGACAAATTTCCTCTGTGCCTCTTTAGCATCTTTGCCTGAAAATTTAGCGATGGTTTCAAGTGCCAACCAAGGGCAAACCGCCTCAGCACCATAACCCGCGAGTAAGGAAAAATGATGCACTTCGCGCACAGAGCCGGTATCAACTACCAGACCAGTGCTGGTACGCAAGCCCTTTTTGATGAGGTGGTGATGCACTGCGGCGCATGCAAGTAAAGCGGGAACAGCTACCCGCTCGGACGACACCGCACGATCCGACAGGACCACAATGTTGTAACCCGCCGCCACGGATTGCTCGGCAGCCGCCGCAAGCTCGGCTAGTGCAACTGCACAACCCGCAGCGCCTCTAGCCACAGGGTAAGTCATATCCAGAACCAGCGATTTGAAGCACCCTTGCGTGGCCTTCTCGATCGAGATCAAGCGCGTGAAATCGTCATCCAAAAGGACGGGCTGCGTCACCTCCAAACAAGGCGTCAGCGATTCGTCATCGCCATTGGCTATACCCATTAAATTAGGTCTTGGGCCAATAAAGCTCGTGAGTGACATCACAATTTCTTCGCGAATGGGATCAATGGGTGGATTAGTCACCTGGGCAAAAAGCTGCTTAAAGTAGCTATAGAAGGGCTTTTCGCGCGAGGACAATACCGGCAACGCAGAATCGTTACCCATGGATCCCGTGGCTTCCTCCCCATTTTCAGCCATCGGCTCAAGGATGAATTTAATATCCTCCTGGGTATAGCCAAATGCCTGCTGGGTATCCAGCAGCGACTCTTTGAGTTTTAGAACCCCTTTTGCATTGACCGACAAGCCTGCCAAGAACAGCCGGGATTCCTTTACCCATTGCCCATAAGGCTGCTCCGTTGCAATCGCATGCTTGAGTTCAGCATCATCAATGATGCGGCCCGCTTCCAGGTCAATGAGAAACATTTTCCCTGGTTGCAGGCGCCATTTTTTGACAATTTTTTCTTCAGGGAAGGTCAGCACACCCATTTCGGATGCCATCAGCACTATGTCATCATCGGTTATCAGATAGCGCGCCGGACGCAAGCCATTTCGATCCAGCGTTGCGCCAATCTGGCGACCATCCGTGAACGCGACAGCAGCAGGGCCATCCCAGGGCTCCATGAGGGGCGCATGGAATTCATAAAAAGCGCGGCGCTCTTCATCAATCAAGCCGTTGCTTGCCCATGCTTCGGGGATCAGCATCATCATGGCATGTGGCAGGGAATACCCGCCCATAACCAGCAGTTCCAAGGCATTATCAAAACTTGCCGAATCCGATTGGCCATCAATGATCAACGGCCACAGTTTTTTGAGATCATCACCCAGCCATTTCGATCTCATCGCTCCCTGCCGTGCAGCCATCCAATTGATATTGCCACGCACCGTGTTGATTTCACCATTGTGCGCAATCATGCGGAACGGATGCGCAAGATCCCACGTAGGAAACGTATTGGTTGAAAAGCGCTGATGCACCAAAGCGATGGCAGACACCAGGCGCTCGTCCTGCAGATCAATGAAATAACTGCCCACTTGGTCGGCGAGCAGCATGCCTTTGTAAACGATGGTCCGCGAGGATAATGACGCAATATAAAACTGGTTGATATCGCCTAGCTTTAATCGGCGGACTTCATGCTCAACGCGCTTTCTAATGACAAAAAGCTTGCGCTCAAACGCCTCTTGATCGGGGCACTCATCACTACGTCTGATGAACACTTGACGCACTACGGGTTCAATATCTTTAGCGGCTTGGGCAAGCCCCGAATTATCTCGAGGTACATCGCGCCAACCCAAATAATCTTGCCCCTCTTCATGAATAACACGCGCCATGACAGATTCGCACGCGGCACGCCCGTTGGTTGACTGCGGCAAAAACACATTGCCACAGGCATATTCCCCGGCTGCGGGGAGTGCAATATCCTGAACCAATGCTTCTTCGCGCAAGAAAAGATCGGGTAGTTGAAGCAAAATCCCTGCACCATCGCCCAACAGGGGGTCATATCCCGTAGCACCGCGGTGCTCAAGGTTACTAAGTATCTGTAAACCCTGCTTGACAATCGCATGGCTTTTGCAGTTTTTAATATGGGCCACGAAACCGACACCACAGGCATCGTGCTCTCGGATAGGGTCGTAAAGCCCTTGGCGCTGGGGGAATACCATCTTGTCATTCCTCGGAAATGCAGTCGGCGAAAAAGCGGGGGAATCTGCTCCCCAGCCTTGGATAGACCGTCTTTAAAAAAGGCGGCGGAACTGACAAATATACCGGCAAAACCCCTCGAACTCAATATGCCCAAGTACAAAAATCGTTTTTATTCATCACCTACTAAAAATAATCGTCGATGCTCTTTTACGGCGTAACGGTCAGTCATTCCAGCGATATAGTCCGCCGTTGCACGAGATAAATCTTCTGTCGCGGCAATTTGCTGGTATTGCGGTGGCAGCAAGCGCGGTTCCGCCATAAAAGCGGTGAAAAGCTCGCGAATAATGCGCTGTGCTTTTGTTGTCATGCGCACCACTTGATAGTGGCGGTAAAGCTGTTCGCGCAGAAACGTTTTCAGCGCTCGATTCTCGGCGTACATGGATTCCGAAAACCCGATCAGTACCGGTGCAACAAGGATATCCTGCAATGTCCTGGGTGTCGCCTGGGCAATTCGCCGGCCAGACTCATTAAGCAAATCAGTCACTTGCGCATCAATAATACGTCGAATGGTTTCATGAATCCGTCGTCGGCCGGTGATGCCAGGAAAAACCTCGTCAACTTCGGCAAGATAGCGGCTGAACAGGCTAACGTCTTGCAACTGCTCCAAGGTGATAAACCCCGAGCGCAAGCCATCGTCAACATCGTGGTTGTTATACGCGATTTCATCCGCGAGATTGCATATTTGCGCTTCAAGCGAAGGTTGTTGCCCCTTTAAAAACCGCTGCCCCAGCTCGCCCAGGGTACGCGCATGGGCAGGCGAACAGTGCTTGAGGATGCCTTCACGCGTTTCAAACATGAGGTTCAAGCCATCAAATCTGCCGTAATGCTGCTCTAACTGTTCAACGATGCGTAGCGACTGGAGGTTATGCTCAAATCCCCCATACCCCTGCATGCATTCATTTAATGCGTCTTGTCCTGCGTGGCCAAAAGGGGTATGGCCTAGATCATGCGCCAAGGAAATCGCTTCTGCCAAATCATCATTCAAGCGTAACGCCCGGGCAATTGAGCGCGCAATTTGGGCAACCTCGATGCTGTGTGTCAGCCGTGTACGAAATAGATCGCCTTCGTGATTCACAAAAACCTGGGTTTTATATTCAAGCCGTCGAAAGGCGGTGGAATGCACAATGCGGTCGCGATCACGCTGAAACTCGCTGCGCGCATTGGGCCGTGGTTCGTTTATTTCGCGTCCCCGACTCGCCACATCGGTTACCGCATATAAAGCAAGCTCACTCATGGCAACACGCGTTTATAGTTGCAAGGATGTCCGCATGCCCCGCATCGCTGGTGGTGACAGCACTTCCCATGGATTTAAGCAACACTAACCGCATGCGCCCATCGACCACTTTTTTGTCATGCGACATGAATTCAAGATACTGCTCGGCACCCAGCACGGGGCCGCGTACCGGCAGGCCAGCACGCTGCAAAATATCCCGCACGCGATCAACATCAGCCTCTGATAACCAGCCCAGACGGCGCGATAATTCTGCTGCCATCACTGTCCCGGCAGCCACCGCTTCACCATGCAGCCAGTTGCCATACCCCATGCCGGACTCTATGGCATGGCCAAAAGTATGGCCTAGATTGAGTAAGGCGCGGCCGCCTTCTTTAGCGGTTTCAAACTCGTCATCCGCCACCACCTCCGCTTTATTACGGCAGGATCGTTCAATAGCGTAGGCCAGCGCCTCATCATCTCGCCCCACGAGGCTATCCATATTGGCTTCAAGCCATTCCAGAAATGGCAGATCGCGTATCAAGCCATATTTGATCACTTCGGCCAGCCCCGCCGAAAGCTCGCGCGCGGGTAAAGATCGCAAAGTGCGCGTGTCCGCCACAACCAGCTTGGGTTGCCAGAAAGCGCCCACCATATTCTTGCCACGCGGATGATTGATGCCCGTTTTTCCACCCACCGATGAATCCACTTGCGATAGCAAGGTGGTGGGAATTTGTATAAAAGGCACCCCTCGTTGATAGGTCGCTGCAGCAAACCCCGCAAGATCACCGATCACGCCCCCCCCCAATGCGATCAACGTCGTACCGCGGTCGCAACGCGCGGCTAACAAGCCATCATAAATCGCGTTGAGAGATTCCCAATTCTTGAATTTTTCACCATCGGGCAGAATAATCGCCGTCACACCAACGCCGACTTTTTCCAGCGAGGTAACCACAGTGCTCAAGTAGAGCGGGGCAACGGTTGTGTTGCTAATCACTGCAACTCGCGGCCCGCGCAAATAGGGTTGTAGATTTTCTGCACTTTGCAGCAAATCGTTACCGATCAAAATCGGATAGCTACGCTCGGCTAAAGCTAAGTTCAAGCAGCGCATCGTTTGCGTAACTCCCGTTCAACTTGTGCCACCAGGTAAGAAACACTACCACCGCCGCTGGTCATCACCAGATCGGCTATATCCTGATAAACAGGGTCGCGCTGTGTGAACAACTCTTCAATTCTCATCATGGGATTCGCTACCTGGAGTAGCGGGCGGTTTGCATCATGGCGCGTTCGATCAAACAGAATGCGCGGCGCTACCCGAAGATAAACAACCAGCCCGCTTTTTTTTATCGCCTCGCAATTTTCCTGTCTAAGAACCGCACCACCACCCGTGGCCACAATCAGGTTGGATTGCCTGGCTAGATCAGCGATTACGCGGGCCTCTTGCTCACGAAAGCTCGCTTCGCCTTCAGTCTCGAAGATCGCCGAAATCTTGACGCCGGCACGCACTTCAATTTCATGGTCAGCATCAATAAACTGGCGGTGCAGACGACGTGCCAACTGCCTGCCTACCGTTGTTTTTCCGGCACCAGGCATGCCCACCAGATAAATGTTATCGCTCGAATTCACCGTTGAATTGTATCAGCGGCACCCACACAAGCTGTAAAGAGCCGTTAAAGCGGCTCTTTACAGTTACTGCCGTGAGGCCAAGTTATCGTTGTGCTAAAGAGTCCGTCACGATACGCGGCGTAACAAATATCAACAACTCAGAACGATTTTGCTGGCGGGTTTTAGCTTTGAACAGAAAACCCACATATGGCAAATCACCCAAGACTGGCACACGCTCTTCGGAGCTGATGTCATTATCCCGGGCAAACCCGCCAATAACCACCGTGCCGCCATTTTCGACGACCACATTGGTATTCAATGTGTTGGTATCCAGGCTACCTGTCGTGACATTGGTGATCGTGCCTTTCTCAATCTTCAACTCCATGCTGATTTTGTTATCCGGCGTGATCGACGGGGTAACCTCTAAAGTCAGCGGTGCGGAATAGGTCTGATAAATAGGCAAACCCGTTTGGGCATTGACTCCCACTAATAAAGTTACCTGTTGTGTGTTGTTGATTTTTGCACTCTTACGGTTTTGCGTCACTACGCGCGGTGCAGAAACTGTTTTGTTTTTATCATCCGCCTCTGCTGCCAAAAGCTCCAGGGAAAGCAACCGGGTCGCGGCATTATTGAACAGCATCAGATTGATTGCTGTAGTGCCATTGGCCGTGAAATTAGTACCGAATCCTTGTGTCGTGGTGCGGATTAAGGAGGGCGTTGCAGGTGCGCCAAATGCATTGACATTACTAAACCCACCGCTACTTGCAGTGCCCAATGAAGCTTTAACACCGCCGCCAAGCGAGGTGACCGCGTTGCCAAAATACTTTAAGCGCACCCCCAAAGCGGTTGAAAAACCCGTTGATGCCTCTACGATGCGGGCCTCAATCATGACTTGCTTGGGCGGAACATCCACATTACGAATAACCTCTCGAACGGCTTCAACAACCGTTGCGATATCGCGGATAAATAATTTTTGAGTCAAGTCATGTGTCGCCATACTGCCCCGTGGCGAAAGCATTCCACCACTATTAGCTTTCTTTGGGGCAGAAGGATCAGCGCTATTCGGTGCAGTTGTGCCGCCTGCCTGGGTAACATTTGCCTGAATCAACGCGGCCAGATCTGCTGGTTTGACATAATTCAACGTAAAGGTCTCAGATACTAACGGAGCTGTATCCGCAGCTCGAGCCTCTTCATCCGCCATATCCTGATCCCGCTTTTGCAGCGCTGCCCTGTCACCAAACACAATGACATCGTTGCGTACCCGCATCGCGGCGTTAACTTGCGTCATGACGATATCAAGCGCCTGATCATAAGGCAGATTATCCAGATTAGCCGTCACACGGCGGCCATTAAGCGAGGGATCAATCAGCACATTTTTACCGGATATTTCGGCCAGCGTCCGCAGCACCATCGCAGCATCTGCATCATAAAAGTTGATAGATACTTTTTTACTCTGCTGTCCAGTTTGCACCAGCTTGTTGGCTTCGTCTGCTGGAATCGATTTAATTTCAATAGTGAGCTGGTTATTACTCACATGTGCTTGATGAAACCATCTACCCCGAGCGACTAGGTCTATGCGGGTAAGATCACCTATCGCTTGTGAATTGAAGGTTGTCACAGGTGTCGCAAAGTCATTAACGTCGCGGCGATGTTGCAGTCGCTCGGGCAATTCCACACCACGCAACTCAACGGACAGTCCATTACCTGACCGATGTATATCAACCGGCACTGAACCATCCGTCAAATCGACCAAAATCACTGCCTCGCCCTCGCTACCCCGGCGGAATGTCACATCACGAACTACTGCATTATTTGCAGCAAATGTCGCCAGCTTGGGCGCTACAGGCTGATAGATACTGGGGGCTGCTTCCTGGCCCGTCGCCACGGTTTGTGTCTGCAGTTTGATAAACAGAACGTCGCCAACAATCTCTGTTGAAAATTTGGTTGGACGATAAAGATTTAACACTAATCGTGTTAGTTTTTCGGTTTGTACAAGGTTAAGGCTTTTTAAATCGCCTACAACCACTTTCTGCGCTGCCTGCCCCGACTGGTTTTCGGTTTCAGGGAAATCAAAAACCACACGTGGCGGCTCAACCACGCTCCAGTTTCCCGGCAAAGACTTCAAGGGCGACGCCATCTGTACCTTGAGCAAAACCTGATCACCCTCATGGCGCACCTGAATTTGCTTGATCGCATTTTCAAACGCTGCTGCAGCTCCGCACAAACCAAACCAGAAACACGCCAAGGCAAACGCGAAAAGATGTGTTTTTTTCATTGAGAACCCCCTTCTTTCGGCACGGAAAGAGTTTTTTCTTGCTCGATCCATACGCCATTAATATCTCGGACAGTTTCGCGCACGGTGACACCATCCTTTTTAATTGCCACAATCTTTCCAAAACTCTGACCGATGTACTCTCCCACAACAACGTTTTTTGGTTTATTCGGAGGAGGTGTCTGAATCAAGGCGTAAGGCTTTGAACCAGATAAAATCACGCCAACGACTTTCAAGTCTTCCAGCGGAAAGCTTTCCAGCGGCTGCAGTGGACGATTTCGATCGGGTGCTGTTTTATCGACGGTTGCATCGATAGTAACGATTTTTCCCGCAACAAAAGGGGATAGCAAAGTTTCTGCCTCATAGGCCACAGGAGGAAAGGGTTTAATTTCCGGCAAACGCGGCACTCTACCGCGCATATCTTTCGCCTGCTCCTGCATCCACTCTTTGATGTCCTGATTCTCTTCAGAAGCACAACCAAACAAGAACACGCAACTAGATAATAAAATCAAAAGGAGTCTCATTGGTTCCCTCCTTTGTTCGCTTTTTTCTTCCTGGCTAGTTCTTCATCATCGAGATAACGGAAAGTTTTTGCGGTCGCCTTAAGAACAAGCACACCTTCTTTAGGGCCAGTGGTCAGATTAATGTCATTCAGTGTCACTATCCGCGGTAACTTGGCAATATCCCCAGTAAAAGCACCGATATCATGATAGCCGCCGATCAGATTCAGCGTGATAGGTACTTCCGCATAAAATTCCTTGGTGGCTTCCCCGCCCGGCTTGAATAGCTCGACGGACAAACCCCTGCCCTGCGCTGCCTTATTGATATCCACTAACAAGTCACCCATCTCGGAGCGATTAGGTAACTGCTTTAACAATGCGCCGAATGATCGATCGATTTCAGCTAACTGCCGACGATACTCTTCAAGATTTATCGACTGATTTTTCTTACTAAGCCAATCATCTTTCAGGCTTACTTCTTGGACTTTTTGGCCATCCAGTTCTTCTAGCTGGCTACTCCAGCCAAACCACCACGCCGCACCGAGAAGGGCTAAAAACAATCCCAGCAAAGTAACGACACGCGGGGCAAGTGGCCATAGTCCCGGATCTTGAGGATCAATTGTTTTGAAATCCTCGACTATTTGATGGAAGTCAATTAGCGGCCCCTTAGGTTTCGCAGGCAAAGTCACAGTTGAGCTTGCCACAGGCATATGCCCTACCCCGGCTTTTTTAAAAGCGAAAGGAAGCTTCATCTTTTAGCTCCCTTGGACGATTCAACATCAGTTAATTGTCGCGTTATGAATGTATTCACACTGAACGCATTTAACCGGCGATTACCCACTACTTCAGCCTTGGTTTCGATTAGCGTTGAATTTTCCAGCAGTGGCGACTCGTCAAGATTATTCATTAACGTCGTGATTCGCGCATTAGACTGCGCCACCCCGGTGATGGCAATCTTCTGTTCAGTTTGCGTCAGAGTACGCAGATAAATACCTTCCGGCACTCGCTTGGCAAGCTCGTTAAAGAGGTGCACCATTTCTGTTCGATTGGCTTGCAGGGCTTCAATCACTCGCTTTCGAGCCAACAAGGAGTCAGTTTGGCTTTTAAGCTTTTTAATTTCGGCAATATCCTTGTCCAGAAGAGCAATTTCGGATTTGAGAAATTCATTCTTACTCATCTGTACATCAATTTGCCGATTGATGATGCTAAAACCCAAAAACCAGATGACCCCGACCAAAACCGTTGTTAATCCCATCAAGACATAAAACTGTTGGCGTCTCGCTCGACGAGCCTCTTCACGATGGGGAAGCAGGTTTATCTTGATCATTGGTCAAACTTCCTCAAGGCAAGACCACAAGCTACGAGCAATGAAGGTGCATCCATTGCTAATTGCTTGGCACGAATACGCGGTGATATCGCCATACCGGCGAATGGATCAGCCAGCAGTGTATTGACACCTGTTTGCTGCCTAATGCTATCGACTACCCCGGGAACGAGAACTGAGCCTCCTGCCAGAATAATGTGATGAACCTCATTGTGCGGGGTCGATGTGAAAAAAAACTGCAGCGCACGTGCAACCTCCTGGGCCATCGTCGTAACAAACGGATGAAGTATTTCTGCTGCGTAATTATCAGGAGGCGTTCCCGAGCATTTCATCAACTCAGCCTCAGCGGGACTCACACCATAAATGCGAACAATGTCATCGGTCAGCTGCATACCACCAAACGCCTGCTCACGGACATATAGCTGGGCCTCATTCTGCATGACAGTAACTTTCATTACCGCAGCCCCGACATCAATCAGTGCAATGATTTGCCCTTGTCCATTTTGCGGAAGCTGATTGAGCACCAGCTCATAGGCGGCCTGAATCGCGTAAGCCTCAATATCAATGACTACGGGCTTTAATCCGGCCATTTCGGCTACAGCGACTCGATCCTCAACCCGCTCTTTACGCGATGCGGCAAGCAGCACCTCGACGTCATCCGGATTATTAGGTGAGGGACCGATAATCTGAAAATCCAGATTGACCTCTTCCAGTGCAAAAGGCAGATATTGATTAGCCTCGGATTCCACCTGGATTTCCATTTCCTGCTCACGTAGATTGGCAGGGAGCATAATCTTTTTAGTGATGACCGCAGCAGTTGGCAACGCTAAAGCGACATTCCGCGTACTCGTGCCCAACTTGGTCCAGCAGCGCACAAGGGCATTTGACACCGCCTCTAGCTCGGCCATATTGCCGTCAACAACTGCATCTCTTGGCAAGGGCTCGATGACATAACGCTCTACACGGGGAACACCCTTACCGGCATCAACTAACTCGACCATTCTGATCGACGTTGAACCAATGTCCACACCAATCAAAGGGCGCAGATTGGGGTTGAAAATAGTTTTCAGCGAAGAGATATCTATCTGCAACACTTTTCCTTTGAAAATAAAGCCCTATGAGAAATACACATAAACTACTTTAAATCCTAACAGCAACCATATCACCTGTAAAGAAAAATATCATCATGCTTTGTAGCTTCGAGCTTTTCCGTGCGTGACTATAATGTACAACATCAAACATTACACATTCAGCCCCATTTATTTTGTCATTCTTATCTGCTCTTTCACTTGACCGCTGGACGCTACGCATCCCGCTCATTATTGGTGGCGTCCTGCTGGGTACTGCTGCCCTAATCGGCATTGTGCTGATTCTTGCCTACCCTCAGCTTCCTTCGCTTGAGGCCGTAACTGATTACCGCCCCAAAATACCACTGCGCATTTATTCAAGTGATGGCTACTTGATCGGCGAATTTGGTGAAGAACGACGTGATTTTGTCCGTATTGAGGCTGTCCCCACAGTCATGAAGCAGGCAATTCTTGCTGCCGAAGATGACCGTTTTTACAAACACCCTGGCGTCGACACAATGGGGGTATTGCGTGCAGCGTTTGCCAATTTAGTCAGTGGTGGTAAACGGCAAGGGGCTTCCACGCTCACCATGCAAGTGGCACGCAACTTTTTTCTTTCCAGTGAAAAAACACTGACTCGCAAGCTCTATGAAGCCCTTTTGGCGATCAAAATTGAGCACAGCTTGAGCAAAGATGAAATTTTCCAGCTTTATGTCAACCAGATTTATCTTGGACAACGCGCCTACGGATTCTCATCCGCAGCACAGATTTACTTTGGCAAACCATTAAAAGACATTACCATCGCTGAAGCTGCCATGCTGGGTGGTCTACCCAAAGCACCCTCTACATATAATCCTGTGGCTAACCCCAAGCGTGCCCAGTTAAGACAGCGCTACGTGTTGCACCGAATGCTTGAGCTCGGCTTCATTAATGCAGCCCAATTAAAAGAAGCTCAAGAAGAGGTATTGAAGGTAAAACGCAACCCCAATGAGTTTGCTTTGCATGCCGATTACGTCGCCGAAATGGCGCGACAGATTACGGCTGAACGCTTCCCCGGCGACATTTACAGTAGTGGTTATCGCGTCATCACCACCATCACCCTCAATGACCAGCAGGCAGCCTATCGCAGCCTGCGTAAAAATGTCCTCGACTACGACAAGCGTCATGGCTATCGGGGTGCCGAAACTTATGTCGACCTAACGGCTATTGCTCCCGACCAAGATGAAACGCTGGAGGATTTACTCAGTGATTTTGCCAGCAGTGACGACCTGCTGCCGGCACTCGTTCTGGCCGCCTCGCCCAAAAATATTCACGCCATTTTGCGTAGCGGTGAAATTGTAAACGTCCATGATGATGGCCTGAAATTTGCCGCCCACATGCTGGATGATAAAGCCTCACCAAATAAGCGCATACGCCGTGGTGCCGTCATTCGCGTACAAAAAACTGATAAAGGCTGGCAGATACTCCAGCTGCCGGACGTACAAGCCGCCTTTGTCGCTGCCAGTCCTGTTGATGGCGCTATCCGCGCGCTGGTGGGTGGCTTTGATTTCAACCAAACCAAATTCAACCATGTCACCCAAGCCTGGCGCCAGCCTGGATCGAGCTTCAAACCTTTCATTTACTCGGCTTCCCTGGAAAAAGGCTACACACCCGCCTCGGTATTTCCTGACGAGCCCCTGTCCGTCTCTGCCGACGAAACAGGCTCTCAAGTTTGGGAACCAAAAAATTACGATGGCAAATATGAAGGCCCGATGACGTTACGTACTGCCTTGGCAAAATCCAAAAACATGGTGTCGATTCGGTTATTGCGTGCCATTGGCGCCCGCTATGCACAAGACTACATCACGCGCTTTGGCTTTGATGCCGAAAAACACCCGCCCTATCTCACCATGGCCCTGGGCGCTGGCATGGTCACCCCATGGCAACAACTTGTAGGTTACTCAGTGTTTGCCAATGGTGGTTATCGCATTGCTCCATACATCGTGCGCCAAATTCTTGATGGCAAAGGTAACGTTCTCGCCAATACACAGCCAACAATCGCCGGTGACGAATCGCTACGCGTGATCGATGCCCGTAATGCCTGGCTCATGGATAGCATGATGCACGACGTGGTTCGTCGCGGCACGGCGACCCATGCCGCAGTTGCTTTAAAGCGCAGCGACCTAGCCGGTAAAACCGGCACGACCAACGACTACATCGATGCGTGGTTCTGCGGTTATCAACCCACCGTCGTGGGTATTGCCTGGATGGGCTTCGATTCGCCAAAACGTCTGGGTAACGGAGAAACAGGCGGAGCCGCTGCGCTACCTATATGGATTGGTTACATGGAGCAAGCCCTCAAAGGGATACCTGAAAGCTGGCCGGAAACGCCTGCAGGGATGCTCTCAGTCACGGCTAGAGACCCTTCCGGCAAGGAAATAAACGAAATGGTATACAGCGAGCATCTACCGTCGGCCCCAGAGGACGGCGCCCCAACAGAGGCACAACAACTTCCTGCACCGGTAGAAGAAGCAAAACCCAAAGCTGTAATACAGCCACCTCACTAAAAAACAGAGGGCGACAATGGCAATAGCGAGCCAGACTGATTACAAATTTATCTCGGTTCCCGTTTGCTCGGACAATACGCGCGCAATAGCTGCCCATAATGTTTCGCCATCGCGGGTGGCTAGCCAATCGCCATCCTGCGGCCGGAAGTGATAGCCGCCCGATTTTGCCGCTATCCAAATTTCACGTGCCGCCGTGTGCCGGTTAATAATAATTTTCGACCCATTGGCGCATTCAATTTCAATCACGCCACCGGGTTTGGTCTCCACATCAAAATCCGCTACAGCGCTCTCACTAATGGCTTCAAGCGCTGCTTCAAGGCGTGTTAATTCCTGATCTGCCCGCTGTATAAATTCCTGCTCATCCATCGCGTGTTACCATCCTTTATCCGTTTTTAACCATCTCTGCTATGCGTACTTTGCTCGCCATTTTGATGCTGCCCCTGCTTGCTGCTTGCGGCACAAAAACACCCCTGAAACTCCCGCCCACAACTACTGCGCAGGTCGCCCATGACACTGTCGTTAGTAAAGTCCGTGAAAACTTGTTTCGCGCCGCATCACCATCCAGTACGGTGCGGGGAGTATTTTTTGCTCGACCGCCTGGTAGCACACTGGCTTCATCAAAGCCAATTTTTCTTCATCGCAATCATAACAACAATGTGGCAGAGCCTGCACAATGCGCTTGACTACACCGCATCCCGATGGCCTCTTTATCGAGGGCGTCGCACTCACTGATATTGCCGCCCACTTTGGTACCCCGTGCTACGTCTACTCGCGTGCTGCCCTCGCCGCTGCTTATGCCGGATACCGCAATGCGCTGGACGCGCAAGGTTTTAGCAGTCGCGCGGTGATCTGCTACGCCGTCAAGGCTAACTCCAGCTTGGCCATTTTGAATCTTTTCGCAAGCCTTGGCGCCGGATTCGATATCGTTTCCGGCGGCGAGTTGGCGCGCGTAATTGCGGCGGGCGGCAAAGCCGAGAAAATCGTGTTTTCGGGCGTCGGCAAATCGCGTGAAGAAATGCGTGCGGCCCTTGCCGCCGGAATTCACTGTTTCAATGTTGAATCAGCCAGCGAGCTGACTCAACTCAATGCCGTTGCGGGTGAGTTGAACACACGTGCACCGATCTCCCTGCGCGTAAATCCCAACGTTGATCCGAAAACTCACCCCTATATTTCCACAGGCCTGAAAAGCGCAAAATTCGGCATCGCCATTGATGTCGCCTTCGCGCTCTATCAATATGCCGCTTCGCTGCCACATCTTGCGGTGAAAGGTATCGACTGCCATATCGGCTCACAACTGCTCGACCCCGCCCCCGCAGCCGAAGCTATCGATAAAGTACTCGCGCTGGTTGATCAACTCGCCATGGCAAACATTCCGCTGACACATATTGATATCGGCGGCGGCATGGGCATTCAGTATCATCCGGATGAACCAGCGCCCTCGGTCGCCGATTACCTGGCGCCGATTCTGGAAAAACTATCTGGCCGGAACGAGCGCTTGATATTGGAACCCGGCCGCTCGCTGGTAGGCAATGCAGGTCTGCTACTGACTCAAGTGATGGTCTTGAAACCGGGCGAAGAAAAAAACTTTGCCATTGTCGATGCGGCAATGAACGATCTCATGAGGCCTGCGCTCTATGATGCTTATCATGAGATTGTAAAAGTTATGCGCAGCGGTATCCAGTCGGACGGCGCGGGTGATACGGCGCAAACTACCGAACAACGCTGGGAAATCGTCGGCCCGGTATGCGAATCGGGTGATTTTCTCGGGCATGATCGTGCCCTGGCATTGGCCGAAGGCGACCTGCTTGCGATTCTCTCCGCCGGAGCCTATGGCATGGCGATGGCATCCAACTACAATACCCGGCCACGCTCGGCTGAGGTGATGGTTGATGGCAATAAAGTTCACCTCATTCGCCGCCGTGAAGAAGTGGCCGAGCTTTTCGCGCTGGAGTCGGTTTTGCCCGCCAAATCTGCCTGAATCTAATCCCTGTAAAGCCACTGTATCTTTCTTGCGCCAGGCCGGCTACTGAGCTTGGCGCGATCTCAACCCAACACCAGCCAAGGCACACAAAACACAGGCAATCGCTGCGCCGGAAGGTAAATCCCACCAAGCGGAAGCAGCCAGGCCCAGTGCATAACCCAGCGCGCCGATGCCATACGCGAAACGCAGGCCCCGCCGCCCTTCACGTCCCCTGCTGGCGATAGCAGGTGCAATCAAGCTGGTGAACACCAGAAACACGCCCACCAGTTGCACGGAAAATGTCACCGTCAAGGCAAACAGCAGATAGAAACCGCCATCGCCAAAGCGCTGCCGCAGGGCAAACCAGAACACCAAAATGGCTGCATAAATCACCGCGGGCAGCGCCAGTTGCGACCAATTCACCCAGAGTATTTGTCCTGCCAGCATATCCTTGAGATGCTCGCCGCCATGCGGGTTATGTGCCAGCAACAGAATACCGGCGGACGCCGCGAAAACGAATAGCAGGCCGATCAGCGCTTCCTGTATTTCCGGCCAGCGCTTGCCGCTCCAGGTCAGCAACATCGCGCCAGCGCAGGCAGCGGCGGCAGCGGTGAGTTGTGTCGCCGGGTCGACAGTTGCTTCGCTATGGCTCCATTCCAGCATTTTTGCCAGCATCACGCCTAATCCCGCGACTTGCGCAATGGCGAGATCAATGAAAATGATGCCGCGCTTTAACACCTCGCGACCGAGCGGCACATGCGTAGCCAACACCAGCAGCCCGGCCGCAAACGGGGCGGCCAGCAGACTCCAGTCAAACTCGTTCATTTGTTTGCCCTCAACAATTGCGCCAGCGTGTCATCAAAAAAGCTGAACAAATCCCTGGCCTGGTCGCTGCCGCCCACGGTGAAGGGCAGCACGACGCCCGGGATATGCGCATGCTCGCTGAACCACTCGGTAGGCTGCGGCGAATTCCATGCTGCGCGTATCACCATGCGCGGCTTTTGGGTGGTGACATCATTCATGACCTGGGCAAGATAAGACACCGCCGGTTCAACGCCGGGCTTGGGTTCCAGCGTGGCCACCTCAAGGATGCCCAGCCAGTCATAAAGATAGGGAAAGGCCTTATGTTGAGTGACGACACGCATGCCGCGTAGCGGTGCCGCGCTGGCTTCCCATTTCGCCATCGCTGCCTTCCAGCGCTCGGCAAAGTGCTTGAAATTGGCTTGATATTCATTGGCATTGATCGCATCGAGTTGCGCCATGCGCGCGACGAGCGCCTCGCCCACTTTCAGGATATTGCGCGGGTCGGTCTGGATATGCGGATTGCCGCCCGCATGCACGTCGCCATCGGCACGATCAAGACGGGCTGGCACTTCGAGCATGCGCACGGCGCGCGCCGCTTCGAAATTGCCCGGCTGGCCGGGCTGCACACGCGGATTGCCCGAGTTGCGCAAGATCACTGGCAGCCAACCCACCTCCAGCTCCGCACCGGTAGCCACCACCAGATCCGCATTGCGCGCGCGGGCGATCAGCGATGGCCTGGCTTCAACATGATGCGGGTCTTGCAAACCACCTGTCGCGATAAACACATCGGCATGCTTGCCGCCGATCTCCTTAACTAGCGCGCCCCATTCGGGAACCGTAGCGAACACTTTGAGTTCAGCGTGAGCTGCCAGAGAAAGCAGGCTGAACAATGCAAAAACAAGTCGTTTCATTTTTAGCTCCAATTAAAAAGCGTGCGCGCCATGCGCACCCAGACTAAAGATGTATTGCAGGAACAACTGGTTATCCGTCGCGCCGATGCCTGAATCATCGCGCGCCCACTGCAAACGGAAACGCGTGAATTCGCTCGGGCTGTAATCGAGCATTGCGGTATTTCGTTTTGGATCATGCGCGGCCAACTGCGGGAAATCGGCAAAGCTGAGCATGCCACTATTGATGAGGCCAATATTCACCGTGCCGGACTTCAACCCATCATGCCGCAAGCCGACGCGCCAATGTGGCATGAACTGATAGACGCCCTGCACATACCAGCCGCTCTGATCGGTTTCAAAACCAGCCGCGCAGCCGCCGCAAGCACCTGCAGTTGAGTTACTTGCCAATGTGCCATCCTCACGGCGTTTGAAATACTCGCCCTGCAACTTGAAGTTGTTCACCGTGCTGTTGCCGTTCGGCGACCATTTCCAGATGCCATCTGCTACCCACGTACGGCTCTTGCCGCTGAAGCGATTGCTGACGGTTGTGCCCGTGCTGTCGGTATCATCAAAGCTGCGGTCTTTGGGCGAGCTGCCTAGCCACGACAGCCCAACGCGCCAGGCATTGCTGATGCCCACGTCGCCGCCCATATGCGCGAATACGGCGCCTTGCGAGACGCCATTCTTGTTGTTGCCGGCTCCCGGAAACGTGCGTCCGCGGCCGACTTCCGCGCCAAACTCGAGGAACAAATCCGTCGGCGCGAGCCATCTGACTTGCACGCCATCATCACCTAACTGGTTGCCAAGGAAGGCCTTGTACGCCAGCGGCGCATCGGCAAAATCCCAGGCGTGGGAATGTTGTTCATTCATGTAGCCGATTCCAGAGAAGAAACGGCCACCCTTGAAGCTGAACCCATTGCCCAGACCGAGGCTCTCAAAGGTGGCATTTTCCACATTGACACCGCCTTCCGGTGCCAGCGCCAGAATCGCCGTGCCACGCCAATTGGGGTCGATATTGGCGGACAGGACGAGTTCCGATTCGCCCAGACTGAAGCCGCGCGCACCGGGGCTGACCTCGCCCAGTGTGGGCACAAAACCGGTGATCTGGTAGGCGTTCGGATCCTGCTTCAGGTTGTTGTAAGACCCTTGCAGGATCATCGACACCTCGGGGTTGAAACTGTTGCTCTGCGTGGACGCGGCCGCTTGCTGAACCGTGTTTTGCTGAACCGCCGCCTGTTGCGCAACCGTCTGCGCGCTATCGGCCTTAGATTCGGCCTTGATCAAGCGCGCCTCGAGCGCATTGATGCGTTGTTCATACGCCTGGCGCATTTGCGCGATTTCTTCGCGCAGAGCTTTTAAGTCATTGTCTGCCGCCTGTGCGGGCAGGCTGGCCAGCACGCCGCAGGCGGCCAGCACGAATAAAGATGCTCGATACATGTGTCACTCCTCGAAAATTGACAGGGCGCGCCAGCGACAAACCACTGGCGCAATAAAACAAGGTCAATCCAGGAGCAAAGGCGGGGCGCGGCTAAGATAAGCGGCGAGGAGAGGAAAAGTCGGCGCTGGCGATACGGTGAATCCGATAAAAAACGCGGGTATAGCGGCCATTGGCAACCATGGACCAGTCGCAGGAGGCGCCGCATGGAAGCCGCTAAAAGCAACGCACGCAGCGCACAGATGCAGCCCTGAATGCTGCGGATCATTTTTATCGTGAGATGTGACAGCTTGTTCGCTGGATGTTTTCCCAAAATGGCTAAAGCCGTGCGCCAGCGCGATGTGCTGTGTGACCAGCAACGCGAGCGACAAAAAAACAGCGCAGAAAAAACGCGACAGGGAGCGCATGTCAGGCATACGTTGCAGGCAGAAATCTTGAAGAGAAGACCATAGTGAGAAGAGTGACCAGCATCGAATGATAAGACCACAAAACCCTGCCAAATGCAATGACGACAGCAATGATCGTACCTCTAGCCTACCGGGCTGTATCCAGGCTCTGCTTTGAGATACGCAAAAAATAAGTAGTCACAGCAACGCTGGCCACAATCAGGCTTACCGTTGCCGCGAACCAGAAACCTGCTGCGCCGCGCGGCGGGCCGAATGTGCTGGTTAGACCCAGCAAATAGCCGCCACCCAGACCAACGCCCCAAAGTGAAATGGCATAAATCAGCATCGGTATCCAAGCCCGTTTGTACGCGCGCAACACCTGCCCCATCACCGCCTGCACGGTATCGGCGAGGTGGTAAAAGGCAACCAGCGAGAGCAGGCTGGCCGCGGCAGTTGCTACCGCTGCATCCGAAGTGTAGGCATGCGCCAGCGGCAGGGCGCCGAAATACAGTGCTGTGCCAAACACAGCGCCCAGCGTGCCTGCCGTGGCCAAGCCAAGCAAACTGGCGTGTCGCGCGCGCCAACTATTTCCTGCACCCAATGCTTGTCCGGCCAGCACACTGGTAGCACTGCCCAGAGACATCGGCACCATGAACAAAAACACCGCCACATTGGCGGCAATCTGGTGCGCCGCTGAAAACTGCGGCCCCAACCGGGCGATGAACAACGCCATAAAGGTAAATGCGGACACATCCACCAGAAAGGATGCACCACTCGGCACACCAAGACGCAACAGCTCTTTTAAGGCACGCCACCGCGGCCATTCAAATGATGAAAACACGCCGTATGGTGCATAGGTTTCTTCCTGGCGACACCAAACCCAGGCAACCGATGCCAGTAACCAGGCAATCACGGCAGATGACCAACCACAGCCCGGACCACCCATTGCAGGCAGGCCAAAGTGGCCATAGATAAATATGAGGTTAAGCGGCACCTTGAGCAGCAGCCCCGCTACATTCAGCAGCATCACTGGACGCGGGAGCCCAATGCCGGTGGTGAATCCATAAAAAACGCGAAAGATCAGATAACCCGGTGCTGCCCAGGCCAAGGCGTCAAGGTAAGCGCGCACTTTGACTTCAAGTGCTGGTGACAGGTGCGAAAAATAAAGAAAAGGTGCCGGATTTTTGAGCAACAGAACCACGATCACCGACAAACCCAGCGCCAACCACAGGCTTTGCCGCACGTCCGAACCAATCGCTGCAACGCGCCGTGCGCCATAGTGATGCGCAACAATCGGAATCAGCGCCAGCAACACGCCCATGGCCGTCACGAAAATCGTGGCGTAGATACTCCCGCCAATACCCACTGCCGCCAGATCCAGCGAAGAGACATGGCCGGACATCAGCGTATCAATGACGCCACTGCCCATCACCGCGATCTGCGCTATCAAGGCAGGCCATGCCAGATGCAGTAATTCGCGGGGCAGGGATCGTGTAGGCAGAGGTAATGTTGCGCTGTTCATAGGGAATTGACGAGAAGAAACGAGTAAAAACTGGTAACAAATAAAAATGCGCACAACAACTGGGCTTGCATCAGTTTATCGCCGTCTCATCAGCGCCGACTTTTTCGTTTTCCCTTCATTTCCCCTTTGGAGATGCGGTTATTGCAGCACAACATACTGTCATGCAGTAGCTTAGAATGAAGGCTTAAAAACTGTGCACACTCACACCATGAATGCCCGTCTGCGCGAAATCCCTTATAACTACACATCTTTCTCTGATCGTGAAATCACCATACGTCTACTCGGTGAGGGTGCTTGGGTCACGCTGACGGAACTCCGCGCCGAGCGCATTACCGGCCGTTCGGCACGCATGCTGTATGAGGTGTTGGGCGACATCTGGGTAGTGCGCCGCAACCCGTATCTGGAAGACGATCTGCTGGCCAACGCCAAGCGGCGCCGTGCACTGATCGAAGCTTTACGCCATCGCCTGCACGAGATTGAGCTACGCCGCGCAGGCAATGAACTTGTCGCGCAACTGCTAGCTGCGGCAGAACTCGCCGTGCAGGCTTTCGAGCGCTGGTTTGACGACACCACCCAGCTACGCAAAAAAATCCTCAAGCGATTGCTGCGCCACACGCGTCGCGACAACATCGCCTTTGACGGCCTGGCGCGCGTCTCGCATGTCACTGATGCCACCGACTGGCGTGTTGAGTACCCGTTTGTTGTGTTAAAGCCCGATACGGAAGAAGAAATTGCCGCGCTGGTGCAAGGCTGCATCGAGCTGGAGCTGACCATTATTCCGCGAGGCGGCGGCACCGGCTACACCGGTGGCGCCGTGCCGCTGGATGCCAAATCAGCGGTAATCAATACTGAAAAACTGATTGATCTGGCACCCATACAAAGTTTGCGTCTGCCCGGCCTGACAGGAAAAAATGCGCGCGATTACGCCACTGTGCGTACCGGTGCCGGCCTGGTCACACGCCGCGTGATGGAAGCTGCCGAAGCGGCCGGGCTGGTCTTCGCCTGCGACCCCACCTCGGCCGATGCGTCTTGTATCGGTGGCAATATCGCCATGAACGCGGGGGGCAAAAAGGCCGTGCTGTGGGGTACGGCACTGGACAATCTGGCTTCATGGCGCATGGTCACACCGGACGGCAACTGGCTGGAAGTCGAGCGCATCGATCACAATTTCGGCAAGATTCACGAGCAGGAACGCGTCACCTTCCGCCTGACCCGTTTTGATGCCAGCGGCAAGAACAGGCTCGGCGTGGAAATGCTCGCCATCCCTGGCGCGCAGTTCCGCAAACCCGGGCTGGGCAAGGATGTCACTGATAAATTCCTGGGTGGCCTGCCGGGCATACAGAAGGAAGGTACGGACGGCCTGATCACCTCGGCGGTGTGGATTCTGCACAAGATGCCGTCGGTCACGCGTACCGTCTGCCTGGAGTTTTTTGGCCAGGTGCGCGATGCCGTGCCCTCGATTGTCGAGATTACTGACTACCTCAAGACCAATCCCGGCGGTGCTCTGCTCGCCGGGCTGGAACATCTCGACGAGCGTTATGTGCGCGCTGTCGGTTACGCCACCAAAGCCAAGCAGCATGGGCGGCCGAAGATGGTGTTGATCGGCGATATAGTCGGCGCTGATGAGACGGCGGTGATGGCTGCTGCGTCGGAAGTGGTGCGCCTGGCCAACCTGCGTGGTGGCGAAGGTTTTATTGCCGTGTCTGCCGAAACGCGCAAAAAATTCTGGCTTGACCGCGGGCGCACCGCCGCCATTTCAAAACACACCAACGCCTTCAAGATTAACGAGGACGTGGTGATTCCGCTGCCGCGCATGGGCGATTATTGCGATGGCATTGAACGCATCAATATCGAGCTTTCCATCACCAACAAAATCGCGTTGGCTGATGCACTGGAAGCCTATTTGCAGGGTGACTTGCCGCTCAATGTCGGCGACACGATGCTGGACAAACCCGAGCTGCTCGGCGATCGCCGCGAACAGGCGCTGGAACTGGTGCGCGAAGTACGTGCGCGCTGGCAGAATTATCTTGACCAGCTCGACCAGTATTTCGATGACCTGCAAAATTATCGCCTGCGCGTGTCGTGGAAGCTTGAGCTCAAAGCCGGGCTGGAGTCGATTTTTGATGGCGTCGCCTTCCGGCCAGTCATGGCCGGTATCGAAGCCGCGCAAAAAGACGTGTTGCGTAGCCGCGTTTTTGTCGCGCTGCACATGCATGCCGGTGACGGCAATGTGCACACCAACATCCCTGTCAATTCAGATGACTACGCCATGCTGCAGACGGCGAACCAGGCAGTGGCGCGCATCATGGTGCTGGCAAAATCTCTGGGCGGCGTGATTTCCGGCGAACATGGCATCGGTATTACCAAGCTGGAGTTTCTGACCGACGATGAAATTCGGCCGTTCCGCGAATACAAGCAGCGCATTGATCCGCAAGGCCGCTTCAATCGCGGCAAGCTGTTGCCGGGCGGCGGTTTGGAGAATGCCTATACGCCCTCATTCTCGCTGCTAGGGGCCGAATCGCTGATCATGGAGCAATCGGACATCGGGCAGATTTCCGATTCGATCAAGAATTGCCTGCGCTGCGGCAAGTGCAAACCGGTGTGCTCGACCCATGTGCCGCGCGCCAATCTGCTGTATTCACCACGCGACAAGATTCTCGGCACCTCGCTGCTGATCGAGGCTTTTCTCTACGAAGAGCAAACACGGCGCGGCATTTCATTGCAGCATTTCGACGAGTTTTCCGACGTCGCCGATCACTGCACGGTCTGCCATCGCTGCCTCAAGCCCTGCCCGGTAGATATCGACTTTGGCAATGTCTCGGTCGCCATGCGCAACTTCTTGCGCAAGCAGGGCAAGAAGAAATTCAACCCCGGCACGTTTGCCTCGATGACTTTCCTCAATCTGAAGGATCCGCGCACGATCAAATTATTGCGTGCCGGCATGATGGATTTTGGTTTCAAGGCGCAGCGTCTGGCGCACAAAGCCTTCAAAGCACTTGGCCTGATTCAGGAAACTCGTGCCCATCCTCCAGCCTCAGTCGGCAAGCCCAGCATCAAGGCGCAGGTGATCCACTTCATGAACCGGCCCATGCCGGGCAATCTGCCCAAGCGCACATCGCGCGGTTTACTGGATATTGAAGACGACAAGGTGATTCCAGTCATCCGTAATCCGCAGAAAACGACGGAAGACTCAGACTCGGTGTTCTATTTTCCTGGCTGCGGGTCCGAGCGTCTGTTCTCGCAAGTGGGGCTCGCCACCCAGGCCATGCTCTATGAAGTCGGCACCACGACCGTACTGCCTCCTGGTTATCTGTGCTGCGGCTATCCGCAAACCTCGGCTGGCGAGGAGGACAAGGGGCAGAAAATCATCATGGATAATCGGGTGTTGTTCCATCGCATGGCCAACACCTTGAACTATCTTGATATCAAGACCGTGATCGTATCCTGTGGCACTTGCATGGACCAGCTGCAAAAATATGAATTCGAGAAAATCTTCCCCGGCTGCCGACTGCTGGATATTCACGAATATCTGATGGAGAAGGGCGTCAAACTCGATGGACTGAGTGGAACCCGCTACATGTACCATGACCCCTGCCATACGCCGATGAAGACTTATGCTCCGCTGGCGGTAACCAATACATTGATGGGTCAGGAGGTACCGTTGTCCGACCGCTGCTGCGGCGATGCAGGTTCTTTTGCCTACGCCCGCCCCGATATCGCTACGCAGGTGAAATTCCGCAAGCAGGAAGAGGTCGTTAAAGGTGCGGCACAGCTGCGCGCTGATGGCTTTGCCGGCGAGGTGAAAATCCTCACCTCCTGCCCGGCCTGTTTGCAGGGTTTGAGCCGTTACGACGACGACGCCAACACGCAAGCTGACTACATCGTGGTGGAAATTGCCAAAACCCTACTCGGCCCTGACTGGATGCCGGATTATGTGCGTAGCGCCAATGCCGGGAGCATCGAGCGTGTACTGCTGTAGGAGTGCGCTGACAACACAACGACTGCGAGCGCCTTCAGCCTGTGAGTGATGTATGCTTTGCCTATGATGAGCGAGAATAATTGTGAATTATGCGGCTCTCCCGGTGGCGAGGTGTTATGGAGCGATGAGTACTGCCGCGTTGTGCGGGTGACGGGACATGAAGGTACGACATTTCCAGGTTTTTGCCGCGTCATTTGGCAACCTCATGTGGTAGAGATGAGCGATCTGGCAGAAGCTGAGGCCGGCCATTTAATGCGTATCGTAGCCGCCGTCGAACGCACCCTGCGCGAACTGCTCACGCCAGATAAAATCAATCTCGCCAGCCTGGGTAATCTGGTACCGCATTTGCACTGGCATGTCATTCCTCGCTGGCACGACGATAGCCATTTTCCCTCGCCCATATGGGCTGCCCCCAGTCGAGCTGGCACCCTGCGCACCATACCCTCTAGCGCCACACTTAGCACCGCATTACACCAACAGATTTTGCCCAGGAGTCACGAAAAATGATTTTTGATCTCCCCGAGACAGGCACAGAACAACCGCCCGCGTTTACCAACGCGACTCACTGCAACGACTGGTTAAAAACCGTTCCGCTAGCGAATGCGATGCAGGCTCAAGCCATTTTTTTACGGCAACTCACCTTGCTTGCGCGCTTCTCCTTGTCGATCAACGAACGTTTCACTGTTCTGGAAACCTTGCGCGGTCCCATACGCCAGGCGCAAGATGCCATGGCGAAAAAATTTATTGGCCGGCCACTACCCTTTTCGCCCTCAGAACAAGCTGCATTGGATAGCACACTCGCCATATGGCAATCTCTGCTGACAAATTATCTTCATTGCTTCGAAGAACATGACGCCGCACCCAATGCAACCACGGTAACCACTGTCCCAGCAGAGCCTTCGAAAAAAAATGCCACAGTGGTTGAACGTGCGTTGGCTACCCTTGCCGACTGGCAAATTGATCTCATTCAAGGCAAACGTCTGCCAGATTTTGGATACTGGAAAAAATTACACCAGGTTTTTTCCTTAGCCGAATCCACAGGACTCGCCGATCAAATAATTTACGACTCTTTGCGTTATGGCAAGCAGGCGGTAACACCACTCGCTGTTTACGCAGAATGCCATCTACTCTATGTCACCAGTCCGTATGAACTTTCCCCGCATGATCTGGCTTGGGTAGCTCGCTGGACGCAACGCTGGGGAAGCAAGATAAAGCTCCTCACCGCGCCCCCTGAAGACATTCGCCACTGTGCGCATCCCTTATGGGTTGATCTTGACTCCGACCAGCCTGCAGACCACATTCCCCGACAGTCAACACAAGGTCGCTGGCTGGAGACTACGGAACTGCGCACCAGCCTGACCTCTCGCCTTACGCTACTCGAACAAGGTCGCGCACCGGCGGATCTGCAACTTGGCAGTGATGTGACCCAACCTACAGCCGGCAAATTACTGGCGCGCTTGCTGCACCGCTGGTGTCAGGGTGGTAGTGCGCGCAAGCATGTGCGCCAGGGTGCCAGCGGCAATTGCCGCTTCATTTCGGGCTATGATGCGGTGCATTTTCATTTGTCTGGGCAGCGCGCTTTTCAATCCACACCCCAAGACGATACAACCCTGCGCCTGGAGCAAGAAAAATTCGCAATATTTGGCGATATGAGCCATCGGCTGGATATCGCCAAGCCAGCGCCTGACCCCACCCATATTGAAAACTGGGAAGTCATGGATGACTGGAAGTTATTGGATACATCCGCTACGGGCCTGCGCATTTCACGACCACTCAAAGAAGGCGTACGCATTGCCACCGGCTCGCTGATTGCCGTTCACATTGAACAGGCCTCAGCCTTTGTCATTGGCTGCGTGCGGTGGACATTGCGCCAGGATACCGACTCACTGGCTGTCGGCATTCAGCTTTTCCCGGGAGAAGCCCAAGCGATCATGGCACGGCCCATTGATTCTGAAAACACAGCGTACCGCCCGGCTTTTTTTATTGGCGCAAACGCGTCGGACGAAGAACCCGCCAGCCTTGTGCTGCCTGTCGGCAGTTTTCAGATTGGTCGCCGCATCGAAGTCATGCGAACCTCTGCAGAAGTCGTCACCCTCACACGCCTGATTACACACGGCAGCGAATTTGAACGCTGTACGTTCACGACTTAAGGGCATCCCTTACCCTGCTTTGCTTTGTCATGTTTACTTCATTCAGGCGTAACAAATCAGTCACAAACGTTTTCTAAACTGCGTTAGCCGCTGGCAGAGACCGACACGTGGCGTCTTTGTTAACGGTTAAATTTCTAAATGCAGGATTACTATAAAGGGTGACTTATGCAGAAAAAACTTATTGCGCTGGCCGTTGCGAGCTTGGCCAGCTTATCCGGTGCCGCGTTTGCGCAATCTAATGTGACAGTATATGGCGTCGTTGATGGCACATTCGACATCATCAATACCAGCGGCGCAACTGGCGCTGGCCGGGGCGCACCTGACTATACCCGCATTCAATCCAACGGTTCGCGCCTGGGCTTCAAAGGTACCGAGTCGCTAGGTAATGGCATGAGCGCGTTCTTCCAGTTTGAATCGAATGCCAAGTTTGATGCCGGCGGTGGTCTTGATACGGCACGCGACAGCTTTCTCGGCTTGAAGGGGAATTTCGGCACTGTCAAATTAGGTAATTTCAGCGGCCCGAATCGCGATATCGCGAGCAAACTGGACGTCGTAATTCACAGTGATGGCATCGGCGACAATTCGGCACTCCTCGGCAAGCTCGGTGGTCGTGCATCACTCTTTGATACGCGGTACGCCAATTCAATCGCCTATATCACCCCTGACTTCTCCGGCTTGACTGCAACCTTGCTGTATCAAGCCAACGAGAACAAAGACAGCACCCCCGGCGCAAAAGTCAACACCTCGCTTGGCGAATTGGGTCTTAACTACAACAATGGTCCGGTGTATGTCGGCTTTGCCCATGGCAAGCTAACTGAGAAGAACGAAGCTATTGCGAGTAAATTCAATGTAGGCTTTGACGCAGATACGACAGAAACCCGTCTCGGCGGCATGTACACATTTGGTGATGCCACCGTGCGCGGTCTTTTCGGTCACACCAAGGCCGATGGTAGCTTGGGCAATCTGAAACAAAACGTATGGGGTGTTGCTGGCACCTATATGGTCACATCCAATGGCAAGCTTCTGGCACAGTATTTCCGTGCGAAGGATCTCTCCGGCAGCCGTACCGGCGTGACCGACTTTTCGAACACCGGAGCCAAGTTCTGGGTATTGGGCTATGAGCATAGTCTATCCAAGCGGACAACGCTGCTGGCTCACTATGCCTATCTGAAAAATGATGATCGCGTGAGTACTGTTTCAGGTAACGGCAAGGGTTACGACTTCGGTGATGGAAGTACGGGCATTGCTGGCACGGCAGGCTCAAACAACAATGGTCTCAAATTTTCCGGCCTGCAAATGGGCATAAATCACACTTTCTGATTCAACATTACCTCCCCCGCTATAAGCCTAGACGGGCGCCCCCTTGATGAGGCGCCCGTTTTTTCATGTTTCGTGTTTGTTTCGTGTTTCTTTTATTCTTGACGCACTCGATGTAATGGAAATACCGCCATGAAGGTAGAGCCTTTGCCAAGCTCACTGCTGATCTCAAGCTGCGCCTGATGACGCTCCAGCACATGTTTGACAATCGCTAGGCCCAACCCCGTGCCACCCATTTCTCGTGAGCGGCCATGATCGACACGATAAAAACGTTCCGTAAGCCGTGGCAGATGCTCAGGCGCAATCCCAACACCGGTATCGGTTACCGAAAAACGACCGCCGTGCCCATCGGCTGCCCAGTGCAGCATAATCTCGCCGCCTTGGGGGGTGTATCGCACGGCATTGGTGACCAGGTTGCTAAAAACGGAATGTAATTCTCGCGAACTACCCACGAGATGAGCCGGCCCCGACAGGGTCAAACTGATATTTTGGCGCCCTGCAGAAAGCACCTTCGCTTCTTCACACACACTCGCGAGCAACGCAGACAGATTCACATCCTCTTCCGTGGGAGGAGAATCCGTCTCAAGGGAGGACAGCATCAATAAATCTTCAATCAAATTCTGCATGCGCAACGCTTGCTCTGCAGCCATACGCAAATAGTGCGCCAGCTCATCGGGTGAAGCATCACCTAATGCATCGGTGGCGGTTTCAATAAAACCCAGCGTCACAGTGAGTGGCGTCTTTAACTCATGCGAAACATTCGCCACAAAATCACGCCGCATGGTGGCTAATTTTTCCAACTGCGTGACATCACGCACCATCAGCAATGTGCGGCCCGCCGCGAATGGAACAGTCTGCACTTGCAGCGTATGGCCTGGGTTGCGCTGGGTAGTCAGTTTCAATGGTTTTGCACCACGTCCGGCAGTATTCAGATAATCAAGCAATGCAGGCTCACGCAGCAAATGAGTGAAACGGCCACCAATATCCGTGGCGGCATTTAACCCGAAGCAGGCTTCAGCCTCCCAATTCATCCACTCAATGACACGATAGTCATCCAGAATAACGACGCCCTCTGGCAGCACTTCGGCAGCCAACCGTAGACGTTCAAGTTCAGTCGTGGCCAATTTGGTTTCTTTGGTGGCTTTGCGTATTTGTTGGTGCAGCAGATCGCACAATTCACCCCAGGCGCCCAGCACCGTAGGCGAGGAACGCTCTAGTGGCGCACGCGCCCAATAAATCAACTGCCCAAGCCACCACAGATGGCGTAAAAAAATCAAGCCCAGTGCGCAGAGCGCCATGACGCTTGCGCCGAGCATCCCATGATCCCACGCCCCGATCAGCGCTGCTATCAAGATGATAATCAGCGTGACCAGCGTCTCGGTCACTACCGACTTCACGAGGCAGACATGCGGTAACCGCTACCACGTACAGTCTGAATCAACGCATCATGCGCCGTTGCCTCCAGTGCGGCGCGCAAGCGACGAATATGCACATCCACTGTACGCTCTTCAACAAACACATGATCCCCCCACACTTGATCGAGAAGTTGCGTGCGGGAGTGAACTCGCTCAGGGTGTGTCATGAAAAAATGTAACAAGCGAAACTCCGTGGGACCCAGAATAATTTCGCTCTCTCCACTACTGACGCGATGTGTCGCCGGATCAAGGCGCAAATGACCCAGTTCAACAACCTCATCCGTCGTTTGTGGCGCATGTCGCCGCAAAACCGCCCGAATACGCGCCACCAGTTCGCGCGGGCTGAATGGTTTGGTGATGTAGTCATCGACACCGATGTCGAATCCTTCGATCTTGTCACGTTCGTCCGCACGGGCTGTCAGCATGATGATAGGCAAACCACGCGTGCGCGCATCACGGCGTAGCTGACGTGCAAAATCAATCCCGCTCATGCTGGGCAGCATCCAGTCCAGTAAAACCATATCAGGCAGTGCTGCGATTATCAAACGGCGTGCAGTTTCCGCATCCCCCGCTAAAACAACGTCATGGCCTGCACGGCGCAAATTAATTTCAATCAGCGATTGAATCGCTGGTTCATCTTCAACAACAAGGATAGTGGCCGGCATGTTCACCCTTTATAAAATCAAAAGCCCAGTCTATTGCAGATTGATGACAGATCGGTGACAACGGGATATACCCTGTTACGCTATGATACCGGTTGGATTTTGTATTGGTCGGCCACAGACGATGGTAGTTCTTCTGCAGGCTGGTTAGCAGGATTTTGGCATCCGCCAACCCATAAAAATCAAGGGATAGCTAGATGGAATACCCGATGAAATACCAATCCGTATTTCGTCCTGATCTTTTTGCCGGACAAATCATCATTGTGACTGGCGGCGGTAGCGGCTTGGGTCGCTGCACGGCCCATGAACTGGCTGGCCTGGGCGCAACAGTCGCATTGGTCGGCCGCAAAATTGAAAAACCCAGTACTGTGCAAGAAGACATTAGTGCCGCAGCAGGAAAAGCAAGCGTTCATGTGTGCGACGTTCGTGACGCGTCCATGGTGAGTACGGTATTAGCGCAACACGGTGGATGGAAGATCATGGCGGCGCGATGGTGAACATCATCGCCGACATCTGGGGCGGCATGCCCCGCATGGCGCATAGTGGCGCAGCACGCGCGGGCATGCTCTCGTTTCCGGGGACAGCGGCATGCGAATGGGCGCATGCCGCTGTCCCGGTCAATGCCGTGGCTCCCGGATGGATTGTCAGCAGCGGCTTTGACACCTACACGCCCAAAGCACAAAAAGAGATGCATGACTGGAAAAAGAAGGTTCCCCTGCAACGCCTTGACACCGAGGCAGAAATCTCGGCTGCGATTGTTTTTCTGTTCTCGGAGGCCGCCTCATTCATTACCGGCTCATGCATGCGTATTGATGGCGACATGCCAAATGCACGCCACACCTGGGCTTTGATCCCACACCAGCGCGCCAAGCCATTTGAAGGCTTTCCCCTGGCAACTCGGCCTGAAAGCCAGACAGTCCAAGACGAATGACGCTGACCGAGCTCCGCTACATTGTTGCCCTCGCCCGCGAAAGCCACTTTGGCCGTGCGGCGGAAAAATGTCACGTAGCCCAACCGACATTGTCCGTAGCGGTCAAAAAACTTGAAGACTCGCTCGGCATCGTTCTATTCGAACGCAACAGCGGTGAGGTTCGCCTCACGACGATAGGCACACAAATCGTTGCCCAGGCTGAGCGCGTATTGAGCGAAGCCGCCCGCGTGAGCGAAATTGCCGCCACCGGGCGCGATCCGCTGGCCGGGCCGTTAAGGCTCGGGGTGATTTACACCATCGGTCCATGGTTGCTACCGGCACTCGTGCCACGACTAAAACAACGTGCGCCGAAAATGCCGCTCATTATCGCCGAGGGCTACACCGAGGTGCTGGTGGAAAAACTCAAGAATTTCGAACTGGATGTATTGGTGCTCGCCCTGCCGGTCAATGAGCCCGGCATCGTTGCGCAGCCTGTGTATGACGAACCTTTTCGCCTGCTTTTACCTGTAGCCCACCCTTGGGTAAAACAAAAAGCGCTTTCAACTGCCCAGTTGCTGGAAGAACCCTTGCTCATGCTCGGCCCTGGCAACTGTTTCCGTGATCAGGTGCTCGATTTGTGCGCTCGTGCCAGCCACGGCCAGTCACCCCAAGTGCTTGAATCTTCTTCGCTGGAAACCATTCGCCATATGGTAGCTTCCGGCGTGGGTGTAACGGTGATGCCAGCGAGCAGCGTAGATACGCTAGCCAAAAATGATCCGTTATTGCGCGTGCGGCCTTTTACCGAACCAACCCCTACACGCCGCGTCGGCCTGGTATGGCGCGCAAGTTTTCCACGCCATCAAGCCATTGACGTGATGCGCGCCGCCTTGCTTGACTGCCAGCTACCCGGCACAAGGCCGATACGTTAAAACATAAAGGTTCATACAACAACACACAATGGCGGCTCATTGATGGCAATAGCTGTTGCCTATCGCCGCCCCGCATAAAATCAATTAGAACTTTTCACACAAGACAGCTAAAGTAGGGGCAAGCTGCGTAATAGCCATGGCTAATACGCAGCTTGGTTTAATGCACACACATGCATTAGACTTTATATCCTATACCTTGCAAAGGAGACAAATCATGCAACTCAAAGGCTCTAAAACCGAAGGCCACCTGAAGGACGCTTTTGCTGGCGAATCTCAGGCCAATCGCCGTTACCTTTACTTCGCGAACAAAGCCGACATCGAAGGCTACAACGATGTTTCCGCTGTATTCCGTTCCACTGC
>SCUZ01000070.1 GCA_004322535.1 Rugosibacter sp. | reverse complement strand
CGCTTAGAGTGGAATGTTGCCGTGCTTGCGCCACGGGTTTTCGATTTTCTTGTTTTTCAGCATCGCCAGGCTGCGGCAGATGCGCTTGCGGGTTTCGTGCGGCATGATCACATCATCAATGAATCCGCGCGCACCGGCCACGAAGGGGTTGGCGAACTTGGCTTTGTATTCCGCTTCGCGCGCGGCCACTTTGACCGGATCATTTTTCTCGTCGCGGAAAATGATTTCCACCGCGCCCTTGGGGCCCATCACGGCAATTTCAGCCGAAGGCCAGGCAAAGTTCACGTCGCCGCGCAAATGTTTTGAGGCCATCACGTCATACGCACCGCCGTAAGCTTTGCGCGTAATCAGCGTGACTTTCGGCACAGTGCATTCGGCATACGCATACAGCAGCTTGGCACCATGCTTGATGATGCCCCCATATTCCTGCGCCGTGCCGGGCATGAAACCGGGTACATCGACCAGCGTGATGACCGGAATGTTGAATGCGTCACAAAAGCGTACAAATCGTGCCGCCTTGATCGACGATCTGATATCCAGGCAACCTGCCAGCACCATGGGCTGATTGGCGACAATACCCACCGCATCGCCTTCCATGCGCGCAAAGCCGACGACGATGTTTTTCGCGTGATCCGGCTGAATCTCGAAGAAATCGGTGTCATCCACCATTTTGAAAATCAGTTCCTTGATATCGTAAGGCTTGTTGGGGCTGTCGGGCACCAGGGTATCCAGCGAATAATCCAGCCGGTCAGCCGGGTCATCCGTTGGGCGCGCCGGTGGGTTCGCCTTGTTGTTGAGCGGCATGTAGTTGAAAAAACGCCGCATCATTTGCAGGGCATCCACATCGTTATCAAACGCCCGGTCAGCCACGCCTGAACGCGTGGTGTGCGTCACTGCGCCGCCGAGTTCTTCTGCCGTCACTTCTTCATGCGTCACGGTCTTCACGACTTCGGGACCGGTGACAAACATGTAGGAGGAATCCTTGACCATGAAAATAAAATCTGTCATGGCCGGGCTATATACCGCGCCACCGGCGCAGGGCCCCATGATCATCGAGATCTGCGGGATCACGCCAGAGGCCATGACATTGCGCTGGAACACTTCGGCGTAACCGCCGAGTGCGGCCACACCTTCTTGAATACGCGCGCCACCAGAGTCGTTGATGCCAATAATCGGCGCGCCCACTTGAATGGCTTTATCCATCACCTTGCAGATTTTTTCGGCATGAGCTTCAGAAAGCGCACCGCCAAACACCGTGAAATCCTGCGAAAAAACAAACACCATGCGGCCATTGATCGTGCCATAGCCAATGACCACGCCATCGCCCGGAACATGCTCGTCCGCCATGCCGAAATCAACGCAGCGATGCTCTTTGAACATGTCCCACTCTTCGAATGTGCCCTCGTCGAGTAGCAAGTCGATGCGCTCGCGCGCGGTCAGCTTGCCTTTGGCATGTTGCGCATCAATGCGCTTCTGGCCACCGCCCAGTGCGGCTCTGGCGCGTTTGGTATCGAGTTGATTAATGATGTCATGCATACAAATTGCCTCCCCAAAAATCGGTTCACTTAAAAAGAGCCAGCAGTTGCCGCGCAGCCAGTGCCGGCGGCAGGGTGCCGGAAATCACGCTCTGCGTTATTTGCGGCAGCGCGGCCATCACGGTGGGATGCGAGCGAAGGCGATGGCGCAGCGTTGCGTCAATCTGCTGCCACATCCAGTCACTTGCCTGGCGTTTGCGGCGTGCTTCCAGATCACCGGCGGCAGTCATCGTGGCGCGAAATTGTTCGATGGTTTGCCAGAATTCGGCAATCCCTTCTTTTTTTGCCGCTGATAACATCAATACGGATGGTTGCCAGTGGGGCGAGGCCGGGCGCAGCATGGACAATGCCGAACGCATCTGGCTTGCTGCGGCCTGTGCTGCCGTTGGATCAAGATCCGCTTTGTTGAAGACGACCAGATCGGCAAGCTCGACGATGCCTTTTTTAATCGCCTGCAAATCATCACCCGCATTGGGCAATTGCAGCAGCACGAAAACATCGGTCATGCCGGCGACGGCAATTTCCGACTGGCCCACGCCAACGGTTTCAACGATGATGATGTCAAAACCAGCGGCTTCACACAGCAGCATGGCCTCACGCGTTTTTTCCGCCACGCCGCCAAGACTGCCGGATGCAGGCGATGGCCGAATGAAGGCGGCATCTTCACGGCACAGTAATTCCATGCGAGTCTTGTCGCCCAGTATCGAGCCGCCGGAAATGGACGACGAAGGATCCACTGCCAACACGGCCAGCCGGTGGCCGCGCGCAATCAGAAACAGCCCGAGTGCCTCGATGAAGGTTGATTTACCCACACCCGGCACGCCCGAAATGCCAATGCGGATAGCGCGCCCGGTGTGAGGCAGTAACTCAGTTAGCAGTGTCTGCGCCTGGTTTTGATGTTCTTCCAGAGTGGATTCCACCAGCGTGATCGCTTTGGCCAGCGCACGGCGGTTGCCACTGCGCAGCTCGCCAGCGAGCGCGCTGAAGTCAATGGCGGGTGAAGCTGGCACCTTGATTTAAGCCTTGTGTGCAGAAGCAATTGCACGTAAAACTTCGCGTGCAGAGTCGGGAATCGGAGTGCCCGGGCCAAAAATGCCTGCTGCGCCAATTTTGTACAGCTCGGCATAATCCTGCGCGGGAATCACGCCGCCGACAAATACCACAATGTCGTTCGCTCCCTGGGTTTTGAGCGCCTCGATCAGCGCGGGCACCAGCGTTTTATGGCCAGCGGCAAGCGTGGACACGCCGATGGCATGAACGTCATTTTCAATCGCCTGGCGTGCAGCTTCTTCTGGCGTTTGGAACAGCGGACCCACATCGACGTCAAAACCAAGATCGGCAAAGGCGGTGGCAACCACTTTTGCACCACGATCATGTCCATCCTGACCCAGCTTGACAATCATGATGCGTGGCCTGCGGCCTGCTGTGGCAGCAAAACTTTCGATCTCGCCACGAATGTCATTCATCGTGCTGTCTGCCTCCCCTGAACCATATGCTGCACTATAAACGCCGGAGACGGTTTGGTTGGTGGCGCGATGCCGCCCCCAGACTTTTTCTAGCGCATCGGAAATTTCGCCGACGGTCGCCCGCAGGCGTGTGGCCTTGATGGCCAGATCGAGCATATTGCCGCTGCCATTTTTTGCCGCCTCGGTTAGCGCCGCCAGTGATGCCTTGACAGCGGTGGTGTCACGCGTGGCGCGGATTTGCTTCAAGCGAATAATCTGGCCGTCGCGCACGGCATGGTTATCGACGTCAAGGGTGTCGATGGGCGCTTCTTCTTTCAATTTGTATTTATTGACGCCGACGATCACGTCCTTGCCTGAATCAATGCGTGCCTGTTTTTCTGCCGCGCATCTTTCGATCTGCAACTTGGCCCAGCCGCTTTGCACTGCCTGCGTCATGCCGCCCATCGTGTCGACTTCCTCGATGATACTCCAGGCCTTGTCGGCGAGGTCCTGCGTCAGCTTCTCCATCATGTAGCTGCCAGCCCACGGGTCGATCACGTTAGTGATATGGGTTTCTTCCTGGATGATGAGCTGGGTGTTGCGTGCGATGCGCGATGAAAACTCGGTGGGCAGCGCAATCGCTTCGTCAAGCGAGTTGGTGTGCAGCGACTGCGTGCCGCCAAACACGGCGGCCATGGCTTCGACCGTGGTGCGCACGATGTTGTTGTACGGGTCCTGCTCGGTCAGCGACCAGCCGGAAGTCTGGCAGTGCGTGCGCAGCATTGAGGATTTCGGGTTCTTCGGCTTGAACTCGTCCATGATGCGCCACCATAGCAGGCGCGCGGCACGCAGCTTGGCCACTTCAAGATAGAAGTTCATGCCGATGGCAAAGAAGAACGACAGCCGTCCGGCGAATTCATCCACGTCCATGCCGCTGGCAATCGCCGTTTTCACATACTCGCGGCCATCGGCCAGCGTGAAAGCCAATTCGAGTGCCTGCGTTGCTCCGGCTTCCTGCATGTGATAGCCGGAAATCGAAATCGAGTTGAATTTCGGCATGTGCTTTGCCGTGTACCCGATGATGTCGGCAATGATACGCATTGACGGTTCGGGTGGATAGATATAGGTGTTGCGTACCATGAACTCTTTGAGGATGTCGTTCTGTATCGTGCCCGAGAGCTGGTCTTGCGTCACGCCTTGCTCTTCAGCCGCGACGACATAACCGGCAAGAATTGGCAGCACCGCGCCATTCATGGTCATCGACACCGATACCTTGTCGAGCGGAATGCTGTCGAACAGGATTTTCATGTCCTCCACCGAATCAATTGCCACACCAGCCTTGCCCACATCACCCATGACGCGTGGATGGTCAGAGTCATAGCCGCGATGCGTGGCCAGATCGAATGCCACCGAGACACCTTGGCCACCAGCGGCCAAGGCCTTGCGATAAAACGCGTTGGATTCTTCCGCTGTGGAAAACCCCGCATATTGACGAATGGTCCATGGCCGCACGGCGTACATCGTGGCTTGCGGGCCGCGCACATAAGGCGCAAAGCCGGGCAGGGTGTTGGTAAATGCGAGATCAGCGGTATCCGCCTGGGTGTACAGCGGTTTGACGGTGATGCCTTCGGGCGTTTTCCAATTCAGCTGCGAGACATCGCCACCGGGCGCCGATTTGGCAGCGGCTTTGGTCCAGGTTTCCAATGGAGGTGTTGGCACGGGATTAGAACCGTCGGAATGATTGGAATGGGTACTCATGGGTGATGACCTTTCTGCCGCATTGTCTTTCAAAAACTGCGCGATGACTAGATAATAACAACGTGATAATGCACGATGCCAGCACAGCGCTAGCGCAGTTGACTTTCTGACTGCTCAATATGATACTGCATTCATAATTATGATAGCAAAAAAACCAGTCCAAGGCATGCATGCCGCTGCCGCAAACACACTCGACACCCCGGCACTTTACGCCCAGGTGGCAGAGCGTTTGCGCGCCAGAATTTTTGCGCACGAGCTGTTGCCCGGCAGCTGGATCGATGAGCAAGTGCTCGCTGCAGAATATGGCATCAGCCGCACGCCCATGCGCGAAGCGCTCAAAGTGCTGGCCTCGGAAGGCTTGGTAACCTTGAAGCCGCGCCGGGGCTGTTATGTCACGGAATTATCCGAGCAGGAACGCAGCGAGGTCTTCCCGGTGATGGCTTTGCTTGAAAGTCGCGTGGCAGAAGACGCCACGCGCCGTGCCACCAGCGCCGACTTTTCGCGGCTGTCTGCGCTGCATGAGGAACTCGAATCGCTTGCCCGGGCGCAGGATATTGACCGGTTTTTTGACACGAACCAGAAATTTCACGTGGCTCTGCAAGAGATTGCGGGCAATCAGTATCTCGCCCAGTTGATCAACGATACGCGACAAGTTGCCATGCTGGCGCGCAGAAACTCATTGCGGCCTGCAGGCCGATTGGAAAAATCCTTGCAAGAACATCGGGAAATCCTGCAAGCAATTCTGCTGCGCAATGCATCCCTTGCCGGTCAGCGGATGCATAGCCATATACTGTCTGGTGGTTCCATTGAGTGAGCGGGCGTATGCGCGCGGGGTGCATGCCCCTGTTCGCCGAGGTTCCAGAGGTAAAAGGCGGTATGGTTTTTGCGGCATTTGGTTCTTTCAGGATGTTACCTGGTCAGCCCTCAACCAGTCCAGTGCCCCTAAGCCCGCCACTCGCCCGCTGGCAAAACAAGCCGTCAATAAATAGCCGCCGGTGGGTGCTTCCCAGTCGAGCATTTCTCCGGCGCAAAACACGCCGGGCAGCTGGCGCAGCATGAGGTGCGAGTCGATGCCGTCGAACAGCACACCTCCCGTGCTGCTGATGGCCTCATCAATGGGGCGTGGTGCAACCAGGGTAATCGGCAAGGCTTTTATGGCCTGAGCGAGGCGCAACGGATCGGCCAGGGTTTCTGCGGGCAAGACTTCATGCAGCAAGGCAGTCTTGACCCCCTTGATCCCCACCCGGCTTTGCAGATGGCTGGCCAGAGAGCGGGCACCACGCGGATGAGCGACTTCACTTGCCACTCGCGCCAAGGGTTTGTCGGGCAGCAAGTCAAGTGTGATGGTGACCGCACCTTGCGCTGCAATCGTGTCCCGCAAAAGGGCGGAATGAGCATAAACCAGACTGCCTTCAAGCCCGCTGTTGGAGAGCATCAGCTCGCCTTTGTGCTGATGTGCTTGTCCTGTGGCATCTATAAATTGCAGCGCGATGGTTTTAAGCGGCTGCCCGGCAAAGCGGCTGCGCAAGTGGTCACTCCATCCACTGGCGACATCAAAGCCGCAGTTCGCGGGCCGCAAGGGCGCAACCTGCACGCCACGTTGCGCCACCAAGGGTACCCATGCGCCATCCGACCCCAGGCGGGCCCAGCTGCCACCGCCCAGGGCGAGCACAATGGCGTCTGCCTCAAAATTGATTTCACCGTGTGGTGTCAAAAAATGCAGTGCGCCGCCAGTTGTCCAGCCCAGCCAGCGGTGGCGCACATGAAACCTCACACCGGTTGCGCGCAAGCGATGCAGCCAGTGACGCAACAGCGGGCCGGCTTTCATGTCCGCAGGAAACACCCGGCCGGACGAGCCGACGAATGTCTCGATACCCAGCGCCTGAACCCACTCGCGCAAGGCGAGTGGAGGCAAGGCGTCGAGCAGTGGACGAATAACCGTGGCACGCGCGCCATAGCGCGACAGAAAAGCCTCGAAGGGTTCAGCGTGGGTAATATTCAACCCGCCTTTGCCCGCCAGTAACAGCTTGCGGCCAACGGACGGCATGGCGTCAAACAGATCGACCTTTACCCCGGCGTGGGCCAGGACTTCAGCGGCCATCAAGCCTGCCGGGCCGCCGCCGATAATCACGGCACGCTGGCGATGATCATTGTGGGCAGCGGGCGACATGGTCACGAGCGGATGGTTTAAACCGTGAGGGGGGATTTTTCAGAGAATCGCCGTCTTGCCAGCGCCGACTTTTTGGCGACGCTGGCGGACTGCTTTTTAACGCGGCCGCTGAGCGGGTTTGGCATCACGCCCGCCGCCGGAGCGCGGTGTGCGTGGCCCGTAGTTGCGCTCGCTTGCGCCCCCGTTTGCACCGCCACCAGCGCCACGATTTGAACTTCGATTTGTCGCTGAACGACCCGGACGATTATTCGATGATGCAGGCTTATGCCCCGGTGAGCGGGTCGATGGTGCAGGGGAAGGACGTGTTTGTTGCGGCTCAAACCCGGGCAAGATCGACGTGTCCAGCTCACGCTTGAGCAGCCGCTCGATGTCGCGCAGTTGAATGCGCTCATCAATGCTGACCAGCGATAACGCCTCGCCGCTCGAGCCGGCGCGACCGGTGCGGCCAATGCGGTGGATATAGTCTTCCGGCACATGCGGCAGTTCGAAATTCACCACGCGCGGCAGGCTGTCGATGTCGATACCGCGAGCAGCGATGTCGGTGGCGACAAGCGCGGCAATCTTGCCGGATTTGAAGTCAGCCAGCGCACGGGTGCGCGCATTTTGCGATTTGTTGCCATGCAAGGCGGCGGAGCGGATGCCCGATTGGTCGAGCTTTTTGGACAAGGCGTCGGCACCGTGCTTGGTACGGCAGAACACCAGCACCTGATGCCAGCCGTGCGCCTGGAACAAATGCAGCAGGACATCTTTTTTCTGTGCCTGATCGACGCGAATCACTGATTGCGCGACCAGTTCGGCTGGGGCATTGCGGCGTGCCACTTCAACCAGCGCCGGGTTGTTCAGGATCGCATGCGCAAGCTCGCGCACTTCAGGCGCGAAGGTGGCCGAGAACAACAGGTTCTGCCGCTGTTTTGGCAAGCGTTGAATGATCTTGCGAATGTCATTGATGAAACCCATGTCGAACATGCGGTCGGCTTCATCCAGCACCAGCGTTTGCACTTTGGATAGATCGACCGTGCGCTGCGACAGGTGATCCAGCAGACGACCGGGCGTGGCGACAAGAATGTCAACGCCACGGCGCAGGGTTTGAATCTGCGGGTTGACACCAACGCCGCCATAAACGGCCAGGCTGCGGATGCCGGTGTGCTTGCCGTAGACGCGCACGCTTTCCTGCACTTGCGCCGCGAGCTCGCGTGTCGGCACCAGCACCAGCACGCGCGGTGCGGTGTGGGTGACGCGCTGTAACGGCGTGCTGGGGTCAGCTGGATTTGCTGCGGGGTTTGTTGAATGTGTCAGGCGCTGCAAGAGCGGCAGCACGAAAGCCGCCGTCTTGCCGGTGCCGGTTTGCGCCAGCGCTTCAAGATCGCGCCCGGCAAGCACGTGGGGAATGGCCTGTGCCTGAATCGGTGTAGGTGTGGTGTAGCCCTGTTCGCCAATGGCGCGCAGGAGCTCGGGCGAGAGCCCAAGTTCGGTGAACTGCATGTTAATTACCTCTGAAGCCGACCGGCCGCGCTGTGGTATTCAGTGCAACTCAGTCCGGACGGAAACTTCTATGGGGTTGAAACCGGATAAACGCATGAGCCCAAGCATAAAGCGGGCATGAAGCAGTTTTCATCAGGTACGGCAGGGGACTGAATCGCAGCCGTTTAGAGGGTGAAGCGGGACGCAATGTACCACAGATCATGGTTGGGCGCTAATGGTTTCGATGATGAGGGCCGCTTTGCGTAAGATTCCTGCAGGCAACCCGAAGGTAGTGCAGGGCAAGCAACGGATGTTCTGCCCGCCTGTTGCTCAGCCCTTGACAGCCCGTGGTGACGGGCGTAGCGTGGAAAATCTCTGTCGTCAAGTAGAGGCATCCTGGCCGCGCGCTGGAACGAATATTTTGCTCCGGCAGTTTCTCTCACTATCCGCCGGAGAACGTTGTCTTTTCAACTTATTCGATAAAGGAGATTGCCATGTGTCCTCTTGTTCATGCAACCGGCGCTGTGATTTGTGCCTCGTTGCTTGCGTTGCCGCTGGGCGCCCAAGCCGCAGACAAGGCGGCGCCGATGACAGATGCGAAGCTGATCGCGAGTGCCATGAAGGCGGCACCGTGGAGCATTGCCAAATCGGCAACCGTTGTTGTGATGGAAGCCGATGGCAAAATGCGTACGTTGCGCAGCGGTACCAATAATTTCACCTGCATGCCGGACAATCCGGCGACACCCGGCCCTGATCCGATGTGCATGGACAAGAATGCCCTGGAGTGGGCGGGCGCATGGATGGGACATACGACACCGGCATCGGGAAAGATTGGTTTCATGTACATGCTTGCCGGCGGGACGGATGGCAGCAATACCGATCCGTATGCGGCCAAACCGGAACCCGGTAATCACTGGATCAAGACGGGGCCTCATGTGATGATCGTCGGCGCCGACGCGAGTTTTTACGATACCTATCCGAAGGGCGCGGATCCTGACACCTCGGTTCCGTATGTCATGTGGGCAGGTACGCCGTACCAGCACCTGATGGCGCCGGTCAAATAAGCATCACACCAGAAAGTGCTGATGGCTCGGGAAGCAAAGGTCGGATTGCGTTTCCCGAAAAGTCGGCGCTGGCGGGACGGCGCGAGAATAATCATTCCCTCGGATAAAATGAAAATGGCGCGAAATATTTCGCGCCATTTTTACTTCCGGAGTTCTGCCAAAAGGGGTTTTTCTACAGCTTCAACGTTGGAGTTCACCCGCGTGCGACAGGCGCGGCCTGGCGCACGGGTGCAACGACGGGTTAGGCGTCTTGCGCACTGAGGATATCTTTTGCCGTCTTAGGATCCATTAGCGCGTTCGCGTACTTGGCGAGGTCTTTGAGGACGTCCGCCGTCTCTGTAAAGGTGAGGTTCGCATCGACGCTTCGTAGGCCCTGGTTCTCCAACCAGACGGGTACGGTGGCACCGGGAAGCATTTGGGCATTCTCAATTCGTGATTCGACGTGCTTCATTTGGTTGTACATCGCATTGAGTCGCTGCTCAACGGAGCCATCGTTCTTTTGAAAGGCCTTGCCCTCCCACGCGGTCGTGAGAAGCGCGTACGCGTGCCAGGCCTGCCCGAGAAAGCACTCCCAGTGGAACAGTGCCTCGACATAGCGCGTGACGGATTGACTGCCACCGTCTAGAAACCCCAACGTAGCCTTTCGGGCCAGATCATGCTCCGTGAATGCGAACTGGGCTCGCCTCAGGAAGTTGTATGCGTAGGCGTCCATTGGTGCCTTGAACTTGGCGCGGAAAGTCGAGTTCAGAAAGAAGTTACCAACCCAGTGCGGTGACTCCTTTGTATAGTCCGACATGTCAGGAATCTCGGCCGACGTAAAGCTCGAAACACCCGGCGCGATGTGCGTGTCGCGGACTTCGGCACCGTAGGTAACAGCCATCCTGAGACGCCTAACCGTGCTAGCTCAGGGGCGCGAAGCCGGCTTGCCGGCGGAGCGTCCCTCTGGAGCGGCGGGTTGGGCCTCTGCGGCCAAGTTAAAACTATGGATTGACGACACAATCGTTTTCCAATTCTTCATACCTAGCCCCGACAATGGTTTGAGTGCTGGGGTTGATTTCAAAAATGTACCTACAGGAACGAAGGTATTTGTATGACCTTTCGATGTTTCCGTTCGCAAGAACGGTGGTGCCTAGCAAGTCCTTTTCGTAAGGCCATCTATATGGAGGGATTTCATCGAGTTTGCTTCCGATTGCCGCATTTAAGTGCGCTTTGAAGTTCTCATGCGGCGTTAGTGAACTGCAACTGCATGCCAAAACCACGATAGCCGTTAACAGTGAAGCAGTTCGCAAGCGGCTCGAAGGACTACTCATCGTTTTATAGGGCGCACGCATATCTAAGAGGCCCAACGTGAAGTAGACACCCGAAAATTCGCCGACAAATACCCCTTGGAGGCGTCTAATTCGGGAAAGAGTTTTCTAGTGCCTTGTTTTTCAATAAGTCGAATGACCATAACACTCCCTGAACTTGCCATAAAAAACATCACTATGTTGCAGGGCATGTTGCCGAACCAATCACCCCGTTTGCTGGATCAGATGCGTGACAAGCGGCAGGTGAAACTTTACAGTATTCGCATCGAGTAAGTTTATGTCGATTGGATTAGACGCTATATCCCTTTTCACGGCAAGCAGCCTCTTAAGGATTTGGCCGCGCTGGCGATACGACGATCAACTCGCCTGATACAAACGCCGCCGCTCTTCTTCCTGCAACGCCAGCTTGACCTCTTCGAGTACCGCGCCGACATCGGCGATGTGGTTATCGACTTCGATGCGGCCGGTCAGTTCGCTCTCGGGGGTTAATGAGCCCGCCTGGTAGAGCCGCCAGATTTCCTTGCCATGGTCGCTGGTGGCGAGTTCGGGCGCGAAGCGGCTGAAGTAGCTTGCCAGGTTGGCGACATCGCGCTCCAGCATGGCGCTGGCGTTGCTGTTGCCAGCAGCATCGACCGCTTGCGGCAAATCGATGATGACCGGGCCGTCGCTGCCAACCAGGATGTTGTATTCAGACAAATCGCCGTGGATGATTCCGGCGCAGAGCATGCGCACCACCTGATTGAGCAGCCGGGCATGAAATTCCAGTGCATGCTCTGCCGACAGCTCGATATCGTTGAGGCGTGGTGCGGGATTGCCATCGGCATCGGTGATCAGATCCATCAGCAACACACCCTCGTGGCAAATATAGGGTTGCGGTACGCGCACTCCGGCAGCGGCCAGGCGATACAGGGCATCGACCTCGGCGCTTTGCCAGGCTTCTTCCTGCATCTGGCGTCCGTAGCGGCTGCCTTTCTCCATGGCGCGCGCCTGCCGGCTGTTCTTGGTTTTGCGGCCTTCCTGATACGACGCATTCTTGCGAAAGCTGCGCTGCTTGATGTCCTTGTAAACCTTCGCGCAGCGAATCTCTTCTCCGCAGCGAACCATGTACACCGTCGCTTCCTTGCCGCTCATCAACTGGCGGATGACTTCGTCGATCAGGCCTTCGGTGATCAGTGACTGGAGTCTTGGGGGAGTCTTCATGAATAGGTGGGTAGAGTTTGCACTGCCACGTCTACAGCACTGCGTCTTGCAGCAAATGCACTTTCACGCGCTTGCCCTTGATCGTGCCAGCCGATAGCTTGCGTAGCGCCTCACGCGCAATGCCATGTTCGACGGCAACATAGGTAGAGGTTTCCGTGACGTTGATCTTGCCGATCTGCTCTTTGGTGAACCCGGCTTCACCCGTTAGCGCGCCGAGTATGTCACCCGGGCGGATTTTTTCTTTTCGGCCGCCAAGGATCAGCAAGGTAACCATAGGCGGCAGCAAAGGTGTTTTTGCCGCGCCGGGTGCAGGATGCAATTCGCTCAATGTATGCCACTCGAACTCAACGCCCTGCATTTTTTCAATCTCGGCCACGCGCGCCATCTGATTGCCGCTGACCAGGCTGAACGCCCAGCCGGCTTGATCGACGCGGCCGGTGCGGCCGATGCGGTGGATATGCACTTCCGGGTCTGGCGTAACGTCCACATTGATCACGGCTTCCAGCTGGGCAATATCCAGCCCGCGTGCGGCGACGTCCGTTGCTACCAAAACCGAGCAGCTACGGTTGGCAAATTGGATCAGCACCTGGTCGCGTTCGCGTTGTTCCAGCTCGCCATGCAAGGCGAGTGCAACAAAGCCTTCGTCGCGCAGCACTTGCAACAACGCACGGCACTGCTCGCGCGTGTTGCAAAATGCCAGCGTGCTCACCGGACGATAGTGATTGAGCAACAACGCGACGGCGGCGAATTTGTCTTCGTTTTCCACTTCATAAAAACGCTGGCGAATTTTGCTGGCTTCGTGCTGTTCGATGAGCGTGACCTGTTGCGGCTGGCGCAAAAACTGCCGGCTCAATCCGGCAATGCTTTCAGGATAAGTGGCGGAAAACAACAAGGTCTGCCGCTCTTCGGGGCAGGCTTTGGCCACAAAGGCAATGTCATCAAAGAACCCCATATCCAGCATGCGATCGGCTTCATCCAGCACCAGCGTGTTGAGCTGGGAAAGATCCAGACTGTTGCGTTGCAAGTGATCCATGATGCGCCCTGGCGTGCCGACGACGATATGCGCACCGTGCTCCAGGCTGGAGGTTTGCAGCCGCATGGGGCTGCCACCGCACAGAGTGAGCACCTTGATATTGTTCTCGCCGCGTGCCAAGCGGCGAATTTCCTGCGTTACCTGGTCGGCCAATTCGCGTGTGGGGCAAAGCACCAGGGCTTGCACGGCAAAGTTGCGCGGGTTGAGTTTGGTGAGCAAAGGCAAACCAAAAGCCGCCGTCTTGCCACTGCCGGTTTTTGCCTGCGCAATGAGGTCATGCCCGGCGAGTGAGAGCGGCAGG
>SCUZ01000069.1 GCA_004322535.1 Rugosibacter sp. | reverse complement strand
CGACGGTGTCGGCACTTTGCGCGCAATCAGCGTGCGATTAAACAGTGGTGTCCGATATCACCGAGCTGTGCGCAGCCGGTCAAGGCCATGGTCATTTCCAGTTCGTCCCGCAGCAGGCGGATGACATGAGCTACGCCTAGCGCACCACCGACGGTGAGGCCCCAGAGATAGGGGCGGCCGACAAGCACTGCCGTGGCACCGAGCGCCAGCGCAATGAATGCATCGCGGCCGCTGCGAATTCCGCTATCGAACAGGATGGGCATGCGGCCGTCGATACGCTGCACGATATCTGGCAGGACATCCAGGCTGGTCGGCGCGCCATCCAGCACGCGGCCGCCGTGGCTTGAAACCACGAGGCCATCGCAGCCGAGGGCCAGCACATGTTCTGCATCGTCAGGGTGGAGTATGCCTTTGAGCAGCAAGGGCAATTGCGTTTGCTGGCGCAGCCAGGCGACATCATCCCAGGTAGGCGCTTGTTTCATCCAGCCGTCGAATACCATGCTTTGTGCTTGGCTTAGCGGCGCTGGTGGCGGATGGTTTTCCAGATTGACAGCGGCAACATCGTCAGGCAGTTGCAAGCTTGCCCGCTTTATTGGCGCGTCAACAGTGAGCACGACGACGGAAAATCCGGTAGCCGCCGCGCGCTGCAGCAGGCGCGCTGTACGTTCTCGCTCACCTTGCCAATACAGCTGAAACCAGGGCAATTGAAATCCAGGGTCGTCGAGGTTTTCCGTCGAGCTGGCGCGGGCAATTGCCGCAAACGGCTGGCTGGCCAGGCTGCTGACCAGCATCTGGCCACCTTGTGCGCTAGCTGCCATGGCGCTGGCACATTCGCCATCCGCATGAAACAGCCGCTGGTAACTGACGGGCGCTAACAGCAAGGGATGCGCCAGTTCCTGGCCATAGAGAGTCAGGCGGGTGTGTCCGCCTTGCACATTGCACAACGGTCGGGGTATCAGGCGGATGGTGGTGAAGGCATTTTGCTTATCTGTTACGGAAGCATCACTACTGCCAGCCTGCAAGTAATGCCAGATACTTGGGCCCAGGCACGCCTCGGCCAGCGGCAGGTAGTCACGTGCACGATCTATCGGTGGCAGCGGTGTCGGGCTCGAAGGTGCAGTCATCAGTTTTCTGCCCAGCGTCGCAGCAGGTTGTGATACGTCCCTGTCAGCCGTATCACCGGATCGGTCTCGCCGATGTCGTTGCGCAGCGCCAGCAGAGCCATATCCATGTCGTATAACAGGCGGCGCTGGCCGGGGTCGCGCACCATGCTCTGGATGAACATGAAGCAGGCTAGCCGCTCGCCGCGCGTGACGGGGGTGACGGCGTGAAGCGAGGAAGAGGGATAAATGACCAGACTGCCGGCTGCGAGCTTGATAGGGTGTGAGCCGAAGGTGTCTTCGATAGTCAACTCGCCGCCGTCATAATTTTCCGGATCGGATAGAAACAAGGTGGCCGAGATGTCTGCACGGACATAAGTGCCCGGCGGGTGGGGTGCGAGGCGCATGGCGTTGTCTACATGCCAGTCGTAGGTATTGGTTTGGTCGGCATAGCGGTTAAAAAAGGGCGGCAGGATTTTCAGTGGTAGCGTGGCGGCGAAAAACAGGGGATTACGGTTAAGTGCGTTGAGCACAAGATGCCGCAAGGCTGGCAGATGCTCGGCGTCTTCCGTCAGTTGCTGGTTGTTCTTAGCCAGTGCCGCTTGCGTGCCAGCAGTTGCCAGCCCGCTGCCCCAGCGGGAGCGGGCCAGCAAGTCGCGCGTGGCGGCCAGCTCATCCAGTGTCAAGAGATTATCAATGGTGATGAGCATGGCTTTGCCGAAAGATCAGAACTTGATTTCGCCGGTCAGGATTGCAGCGCGGCGTGTGCCTGGAGTGGCGAAACCACCATTTTCGTAAAACGAGTCGTAGTAGATTTTATCGAATACATTTCTGACATTGAGGCGTAGTGTCCATTTTTCCCTTTCATAGGCCACCATGGCATCCCAGCGTGTATAAGAGGACAGCGTATTTGGATGAAACGTAGTGCTGCCAGGCAGTGTAGGGATGGCGCCCGCGCCGCTCGGGTTGTAGCCTAGACGTTCGCCTTTGGCTTCGATGCCGCCCCCAACTTTCCAGTAGCCGTCGAGTTTGTAGGTGGTCCATAGGTTGGCAGTATACGATGGCGTGTTGCGCGCGCGTTGTCCGACATAACCGGGGTTTGCCATGGTAATGATGCCGGTCGTGGGGCTCACATTTTCTGCAACTTCAAGAATGCGGGCGTCCATCAGGGCGAGTCCGGAGAATATCTCCCAACTATCGGTGATGCGGCCAGCAGCCTCCAGTTCAAATCCTTTGGTGCGGCGCTTTTTGGTGAGTATCGCTGCTGTTGACTCGAGATCACCATTGCGTTCCCATTTTTTGGTTGCTTGATAGAGTGCCGCGCGGAGTGCCAGATCGCCGTCAAGCAACAGCCACTTGGCGCCAAGTTCAATCACGTCGCTGCGTTCCGGCGGCAGCGGTGATACGGTAAGTTGATAAAGATCGGCAGTGGGGCTGAAGGAGTCACTCCAACTGAGGTAGTAATGTGTTTGACTGGTAGGGTGGAAGGACAGCGCGCTGCGGTAGCTGTTCTGGCCATAGTAAAGATTGGGCGAGGTGGCACTGCTGAAATTAGCATCCATCTCGTCGCGGCGCATGCCTAGCGTTGCCTTCCACTTGGGGATGAATTCGATGGTGTCCTGCACATAGACAGCATAGGAATCCGAGTCGAAACGTACGGGCGTGCCTGTTGGACTGGGATCATACGGTTGATAGTAGGGCGGGTTAGCCGCCGTGGTGCCGCCCAGATTGCGCAGTGAATGTCGATAGCTGTTTTCTTTCAAATATTCAACACCGGTGAGCAGCTCGTGTTTCATGCCCATGGCGGTGAATTTGGTGCTGTAGTCCGATTGCAGGGTCACGGTTTCGTAATCGGCAGTACGTGTCGGGCCGCCGTTGGCAGTGACGCCATTGAGAACCAATGCTTGGGCGTTCGGCGCCTGAGTCGCACTGGGGGTGCGCGCCCAGTAGCTGCGCTCGTAATCGGCTATTCGCACCTGTGTACGCAACTGGCTGTCCGGCGAAAAACGATATTCGTTGATCAGCGTGGTGATCTTCGTATCGCTTTTGTCAAACGTGCTGTCAGTGCCCCAGAAAGTATCTGGGGAAAAGTTTTTAGTGATGCTTCGTGTTGCAGTATCGAATGGCATGCCGTAGTCCGGATTGTCCTCGGTCTTGAGCTGATAGTGGTTGAGCCAGAACTGGTTATTGGTGTACAGGTTGAAGCCGAGGCTGATGCCGATCCCCTTGCGATGGATTTCCGGCTCGCTGCCGGTTGCCGGGTTGCTGCGCCAGCTGCCTTCGTCACGTTGCATCAGGTTGATGCGCACGGCAGTGTTCTCATTGAGTGGCTTGTTGAGGTCTGCCGTGACTTCCTTGTAGTCGTTTTCGCCGATACTGCCGGTGAGTTTGTATTGCTCTTCATTCAACGGTGTTTTGCTCACCTGATTGATGACGCCACCTGCCTGGCCGCGGCCGAATAACATCGCGCCGGCACCACGCAAGACATCAATCTGTTCGTAATTGAAGGTCTCGCGATTGTATTGCGCGGTGTCGCGTATGCCGTCGAGATACATGTCGCCGAAAGTATAAAAACCGCGCAGATTCATGTTGTCGCCTGAGCGACCGCCTTCTGCTGCGTTAAAGGTCAGGCCGGAGACGTTGCGCAGGGCTTCACGCAGCGATCCGACTTGCTGTTCTTCCATCAGGGTCTGGGTGATGGTGGTCACGGCTTGAGGGATGTCATGCGGATCTTGCAGTGTCTTGCCAACGCGCGTGGTGGTAGCACGATAACCGTCGGGTTTATCGGCTTCTGCCTGCACAGTCACCGTGGGTAATTGCTTTTCCGTTCCATTCGCTATTTCCTGCGCATTGACAACGTGCGAACTGGTCAGCCCGGCCAGTATCATGGCGCTGAGCGGTAGCAATTGCGGCGACGGTTTTTTCTTACAGATGCTGCCGGTGTTTTTTGTCAGCTGATTCATGGGATATCCTCAGGTAATGTTGTTCTGGCTGGCTGGAACGGGGTGTGAAAAATTGAGAGTAATCGTCAGGGTGTCTTGGGTTCCGTGACGAAGGCGATTCGCGTGAGCCCTTCGTGCGTGGCGGCCGACATGACTTGAGCCACCTTTTCGTACGGCGTAGT
>SCUZ01000068.1 GCA_004322535.1 Rugosibacter sp. | reverse complement strand
CTTGGCTATGCCGATCAAAACGGGCACCCTTACCGATCCATCGGGCGTTGGTTAATTGATCAGGGCGAGATCACGATGGAACAGGCGTCCATGCAAGGCATCAAGGAGTGGGCGAAGTTGAATCCGCAACGATTGGAAGAATTGCTAAACCAAAATCCGAGCATGGTGTTTTTTCGAGAATTACCTTTAACCGGCAAAGGCCCGCCAGGCGCTCTGGGCATTCCGTTGACGCCAGAACGTTCCCTGGCGGTTGATCCACGCTATATCCCCTTGGGCGCCCCCGTTTGGCTTGCTACAACGCGGCCAAACAGTGAGCAGGCGCTCACCCGGCTGATGCTGGCGCAGGATACGGGAGGCGCTATTCGCGGGGCTGTACGCGGCGATTATTACTGGGGTAGTGGTATAGATGCCGGTAATCTTGCCGGCAAAATGCGCCAGACGGGGCGGTTATGGGTGCTCATGCCCAAAGGCTATGTTCCTGACGCTGCACCAAAGTGAGTGTGGCTTTCACCAAAACAGTGCTTATCTATTTTATGAGCACTGTTTTGGCGCATAATTTTTAGATGAATTTTTAATAACTAGTTGATAAATAAAAATATTAAACCAGGAATGTTTTTTGCTTGGTAATTTCGTTTTTCGCCTTACTTTAGTGCATTAACGAAAGGATTATCCGCATGGAACCGTTGAAAACCTCTGCCGATGTTTTATTTATTTTGCTGGGCGCCATCATGATTTTGGCGATGCACGCCGGCTTCGCTTTTTTAGAGCTGGGAACAGTCCGTAAAAAAAATCAGATCAATGCGCTGGTTAAAATTCTGGCAGATTTTTCAATTTCAACGCTGGCTTACTTTTTTATTGGCTACGGCATCGCGTACGGCGTCCATTTTTTTAGCACTGCCGAAGTGCTTGCTCAAAACAGCGGCTTTGAGCTCACGCGATTTTTCTTTCTGCTGACTTTTGCCGCCGCCGTCCCGGCGATTATCTCCGGCGGCATTGCCGAGCGTGCCAAGTTTAAACCGCAACTCGCCGCGACATTTTGCCTGGTGGGTTTTGTTTACCCATTTTTTGAAGGTATTGCCTGGAACCATGCGTTTGGCGTTCAGTCTTGGCTTGTCCAGCAGTTTGGCGCGGAATTTCACGATTTTGCCGGTTCAGTCGTGGTGCATGCCATGGGTGGCTGGGCGGCGCTGGCGGCTGTGCTATTGCTTGGGCCGCGGCGTGGGCGCTATGACAAAAACGGGGCAATTGCTGCGCATCCGCCTTCCAGCGTGCCGTTTTTGGCTTTGGGCGCATGGATTCTCATTGTGGGCTGGTTCGGTTTTAATGTGATGAGCGCGCAAACGCTGGACAAAATGTCTGGCCTGGTCGCGCTCAATTCGCTGATGGCGATGGTGGGCGGCACGCTGGCAGCGTTAGTGGTCGGCAAGAACGACCCGGGCTTTGTGCATAATGGGGCTTTGGCCGGGCTGGTGGCTGTTTGCGCCGGCTCGGATGTGATGCATCCCCTCGGGGCGCTGGCCACGGGCAGTATCGCCGGCGGGTTGTTTGTGGTGATGTTCACCCTCACGCAGAATCGTTGGAAAATTGACGATGTGCTGGGCGTCTGGCCGCTTCATGGGCTTTGCGGTGCCTGGGGCGGGATAGCTGCAGGCATTTTTGGTGCGACCGCCTGGGGCGGCAGAGGCGGCGTGGCACTGTCCAGCCAACTAATCGGCACGCTCGTGGGTATTGTGATCGCGCTGGTGGGTGGCTTTATGGTGTATGGCGTACTCAAACTGCTGGTCGGCATTCGGCTTGATGCAGAAGAAGAATTTGAAGGCTCCGATTTGACCATCCATAAAATTACTGCATCCGCTGAGCGGGAAACCTCTTTTTAAGGTAGTTAATACGCGAGGCCTTGGCAAAAAATAGAGAGTGATATGATTTGTTGTCGCATCATTACCCTATTACCGCCGTATCACCAGCGCCGACTTTTTACAGTATGACGATGACTTGATTAACTGCCTTTCGCGTTAAAGCGTTTTTCGATTTCCGCCGCTGGAATATAGCCGCCTACCCGCTCGCCGGTTGCGAAGAACATCGCTGGCGTGCCGTTGATACGCAATTTTTGGCCGAGTTCCATTGATTTTTCCAGCCCGGCGGTATCGCATTTTGCGGGTATGGTGGGCAAGGTTTTTCCGCTGGTCATCCAATCATTCCAGGCCTTGGCCTTATCCGGGGCACACCAGATCATTTTGGATTTCTCGGTGGAGTCTTCTCCCAGCACGGGGTAAAGAAAAGTGTACAAAGTGAGGTTTTTGACCGACTGCAATTCTTTCGCAAGTTTTTTGCAGTAGCCGCAGTTGGGGTCTTCAAACGTGACTAGTACATTTTTGCCATTACCGCGCACTTGTTTAAGTGCCAGCTCAAGCGGCAGCGCATTGAACTGGCGCTCTGATGTCAAGTTTTTACCCGTTTTGATCTCGATCAAATTTCCGGCGAGCAGATAAGTGCCTTTGTCATCCGCATAAAAAATCTGACCATCAACCGCGACTTCCCACATGCCTGGAATGGGTGCCTTGCTGATTTTTTCAACCTTGCCCACAGTGGCTTCAAGCGCCTTTTTAACTTCGGCCTCACCCGCCAAAGCGCCGATAGAAAAGCTGGCCAGTAAAGCCGTTGCTGCAATAAACTTTTTATTCATCATTTCTCCAGAAAAAATCAGGATGCCAAAGCATAACGGACCAACGCATCCTTTACGACTGGCAAATGGTTAGTGAGGCTCAACCCCGCGTTACGCAAGCTAACTAACGGCCCGCGACGAACATCAAACAAGCGTTGCAAATGATCGGTAGCGGTTTGTAGCATAAAAACCTCTGCTTTACGCGCGCGCTCAAATCCGCGCAACAGCGAAAAGTCGCCGCAATCACACGACACGCGCGCGGCAAGGAGCGCATGTGCCAATGCCTGCACATCCTGAAAGCCCAGATTGATACCATGCCCGGACAGCGGATGGACGGTGTGCGCCGCATCGCCAACTAAAGCCAGGCGTGACAACACCGTGCGCGGTGCGCGCATCAGGCGCAGCGGAAATGCCGTCGGCGGGGTGATCAATTCCAGGGCACCCAGCGCATGCCCTCCCGCTGCGGCCACCTTCTCGCACAAGGCGCTTGGCGAAAGCGATAACAATTCCTCGCCATGCGCAGAGGCCGTTGACCAGACCATCGACAGATGTTGGCCAGGCAAAGGCAGCCAAGCCAAAATGCCATCCCGACGAAACCACTGAAAAGCTGTGCCGCGATGCGGTAGCGCAGCGGCAAAATTGGCCACGACACCGAGCTGATTGTAGTTTTTGAATGCCACCTCAATGCCCACTGCGCTGCGCGTCCAAGAGTCGGCACCATCGGCCGCGACAATCAGGCGTGCGCGCAGTTTGCGTCCGTCGGTCAGCGTGAGCTCGGCTGCCGCCTCATCCAATGTCAGCGCTTGGGCTGATGCAGGACAAAACATCGTGAGGTTGCCCTGCCGCTTGAGCATTTCCCACAATTCGGCCTGCATGAGCGAAGACTCAAGAATCCACGCCAATTCGGCAACCCCGCTGTCATAAGCTGAAAAATCGAGCCTGCCTTTGCCATCACCAAAAATTTGCATGGCGCGTACGGGCTCCATGCGCGCATGGTCAAGATGCTGCCAGATGCCGATCTGCTCAAGAAAGCGCGCATTCGCCGGGCTGATGGCATACACCCGGCTATCCCGCATAGTAGAAAAATCGCCCGGACCCTTGGCAGGAAAAATCGGCACCGTGCCTTCAACCAGTGCCACAGACAACGAGGATCGGCGCAAAGCCGCCGCCAGTGCAAGCCCGGCGAGCCCGCCGCCAACAATAACGATATCAAAATCCATACCGCGATTGTCGCCTACGCACGCCTTCCTTGACAAGGTAGACGTGCGAAAGGGATAATCTCGCCCCTTTGCACCATTATGCACGGTGATGTAGCTCAGCTGGTTAGAGCGACGGATTCATAATCCGTAGGTCGAGGGTTCAAGTCCCCCCATCACCACCACAAGACATTAAGCCCTTGTTCTCGCTGGAATCCCAGTGGCAGCAAGGGCTTATCCTTTCTGGCTTCAATACAAATTTCAATACAGAACGTGAAGCCGGAATCAAAAATGCCCCAGCCATGGAAGCATCCGAAGACGGGTGCCTATTACCTAAACGTCCGAATTCCTGCGGACGTACTCGCGGCCTATCCCGGCAAATCACATATTCAAAAAAGCCTCCGCACGAAAGCGCGTAAAGAGGCCGAGAAACGACTTTGCGAAGAGTGGTTAAAACTCCAACGAGAGTTTGAGCATAAGCGCCGTCAGAAACACCATGCCACTCCCCTTACCGACGAGCTTGCAGACGCCCTCGCCCAAAACTGGCTTGCAGAGCTACTGGAAGAAGACGACCTTTTCCGAATCGAGGAAGGGCCGTACGACAAAACGATTCCTCGCAGTGAAGAGACCATCGACATCATTGAGCCCACAATTCGTCGCGCACTTGCCCAGGGTCGGGGTGAAGAAGTCGCTGATGAAATGGAAGACTGGCTAGATTCCAACGGATATAGCTTTGAACGAGGAAGCCTAGCGTACAAAAAAACTGCCTATGCATTCCTCAAGGCATTCGCCAGCTCGCTTGAGGCGGAGAGGGCGAGAAATCGAGGAATCAGCGTCCCGACCCCAACGGCCACGGCGCTACCGAAGACACTCACACTCAAGCCCATCATTGAGCGGTTTCTAGAAGGAAAAAATTCGCGCCTAGAAAAATGGCGGAAGGCTTTTGCTGCGCTGGAAAAGTTTGCCAGCAGCATTGGTGAAGACCGCGCTGTTGCAACCATCAAGCAAGCGGATGTGCTTGAGTACTTCGACACCGTTCAACACCTTCCCAGCGAACGAGGCGGCAAGAAGCGTCCCAAAGGCATCCCCATCCGTGAGCTTGTCACTGACACGGTGACAATGGCCCCCGCCACCTTCGAGAACAACTACGTCGCCCCGATACGGGTCTTTCTGCGCTGGGCCATCAACGCACGAACTCTTGATGTAAGGCAAGTTGCCCCGCGCCAAACCAACCCTCAAAAACGCAGTGAATTTCTGGACCACTTGTTGCTCTTTGCAGTATTCAACAATCATGTAATTCTCATGCAAAGCCATGCATGGCAAGGGAAAATATTTGAGAGTTACCTAAACTGGTTTCTTGGCCACGCAAATGTGGTAACAGCAAATCGTGTAGAGCTCAGTGATGTACCTCCCGCAGCAATTCGAAAAAAAGCAGCAACTAACGATATCAAAGCCATCTCATTTCGGGCACCTGTGATTGAGATTGAGGACGAGCAGCATTTGGATGGACAAAAGACGAAACCAAACAACTTGGTAGTTACCGAACGAAAAATAGGTGCAGAAATCATTCGCAGCATCTTAGGTGACGATGACTTCCAGCGATTGCAGATTGACAAAGCGGCCGGGGGAAATTTGCGGGTCGATATGAAAATATTTTTTGACCGAGAAACGACAACGAGCGGCCAGAAGACCCTTAATAACATTGCCCGTGCTTTGCGAAATACCGACCTAGACGATGACGATGTGCGCCTCGAAATTCCTGGAGTTGGCACCGTCAAAGGATCTGAGCTAAAACTAACACGAGTGATTCCTGTCCAAGCTAGCAATGGGATCGTACCGCCAGACCAGGTATTCCCCCAAATGGCCACATGGATTCATGACCTTATCAAGAACCAGCTAGTCGAATAGCAAATGCTATACGTTCGCCTCGCAGCTAAGCAGCTGGCTATTGTTGCGCTAATTGCGCTAGCTAATGTTGGTGCTTCGGCACTCATTGTTGAGGTTGCCGGCGCAGGGAAAGTCATTGACTGGTCTAAAGCAATCGGTTTCCTTTCAGTCGGCCTTGCAGCATGGGGAGCTATGATTGCCAAACTTCCAGACATCTCTAAAACAGATTTTCTTCCTGACTGGGAACAACATGAGCTCAACAATGCCGTTACCCGTCTTAAGCAACAAATCTGGGGTTGCTTTTATTTCACGCTAGGCACAGGAGCATTAGGTGTTTTTGCGGGAGTATTTTCTGGAAGTGCAGTTCAAGATACGGTAGCCATTTTGGTGCTGTTCTTCACATTAATGACCTTCAGTATCTTTGGGTTCTTTCCGGTCTTCTGGGGGCGAATTACCTCGGCAACCAGGTATTTGGCAGTAAGAGAAAAGCAAGAGAAGGAGCGCGCAGCGGAAGTAGAAGTGCTTACCAAAGCACTTCAAAGCCAATTCCAAACCAATACCCATTCTGACGGATATTGGACGGAAGTCGAATGACAGTTGCCATGTACTGATTTGACGCTACGCTTCAATAAAAAGTACCATACGACCCAAAGCAAGAATGGCTAGAAACCCGTGTGGTTGAGGTGTTTGTGGGGAAGCTCTTGGTTCTCCCCCATCACCACCAGTATTCAGACGGCTCCCCATATTGGGAGTCGTTTGTTTTTGGTGTGCTGCGTTACCGAGCCTCGCCAGCGCCGACTTTTGTGCCGCAGTTTTGAATCAGCCCGCCATGGCGTTATTCATTTTTTCCTGGTCGAGTTCGTTTTCCCATTTTGAGATGACGACGGTGGCGACACCATTGCCGATGAAGTTGGTTAGCGCGCGGGCTTCGGACATAAAGCGGTCGATGCCCAGAATGAGTGCCAGGCCTGCAACGGGGATGGCGGGGACAACCGCCAGCGTCGCTGCCAGGGTGATGAATCCGGCACCCGTGACGCCAGAGGCGCCTTTTGAAGTCAGCATCGCCACGCCAAGCAGCGTTAATTCCTGACCTATGGTTAGGTCGATATTCAGCGCTTGCGCAACGAATAGCGCGGCCATGCTTAGGTAGATATTGGTGCCGTCGAGATTGAAGGAATAGCCGGAGGGCACGACCAGGCCGACTACCGATTTCGAGCAACCCATGCGCTCGAGTTTTTCCATCAGCGGAACCAGTGCGGATTCGGATGATGAGGTGCCCAATACGGTGAGCAGTTCATCTTTGATATACAGAATGAAGCGAAAAATATTAAAGCCGATGGCGGCGGCGATGCTGCCCAGCACGATCAACACGAAAAGAATGCAGGTGAGATAAAAACTACCCATGAGTGCTGCCAGCGGTTTTAGGGCAGTGACACCGTATTTCCCCATGGTGAATGCCATCGCGCCACCCGCACCCAGTGGCGCTAATTTCATGATGACATTCATCATTGCAAAAAAGAGATGCGAAGCATCTTCGATGAAACGATGTACTGGCTGGCCTGTTTTGCCCAGTCGCACGATGGCATAGCCAAACAGGATGGCGAGAAAAAGTACTTGCAACAAGTCGCCCGAGCTAGTGAAGGCATCGGCAAATGTCTTGGGAATAATATGCAGGAAAAAACTGACAGTGCCTTGTTCAGCGGCGGATTTGGCATAAGTGGCAATCGCCGAGCTATCCAGCGATTGAGGGTCAACGTTAAAGCCCTCGCCGGGGCGAATGAGATGCACGACAAGCAACCCGATAGCTAGCGCCAGCGTGGACACCACTTCAAAGTAAAGCAGCGCTTTACCGCCAACGCGGCCGACTTTTTTCATGTCGCCAGACCCGGCAATCCCGAGCACGACAGTGCAAAAAATAACCGGCGCAATGAGCATTTTGACCAGCGCAATAAAACCATCGCCTAAAGGTTTGAGGCTCGTGCCTGCCTTCGGGTCAAGATAACCCAGCAATCCGCCAGCCAGCGTGGCGAGCAGCACCCAAAAGTAAAGTTGATGTGTGAGGCGTTTCATGAGGGCATGGTTTTGAAATGGGATGAAGCAATTGTGGCATGATGCTCCCGCAGTTTGCATAACGATTTTTAACTCAGGCAATAATCAGAACACCTTAGGAGGCAACTTATGATCAATGTGTATTCCTGGCCGACGCCCAACGGGCACAAGGTTCACATCATGCTTGAAGAATGCGGACTCAGGCTGGGGCGCGATTGGCAAGCGCATGCTATCAATATCGGGACGGGGGATCAGTTCACTCCGGAGTTTTTGAAGATCAGTCCGAACAACAAAATCCCGGCGCTGGTTGATCCGGACGGGCCGGATGGCAAGCCCATCGCCTTGTTTGAGTCGGGTGCCATCTTGCTTTATCTGGCCGCGAAAACAGGCAAGTTTTTGCCT
>SCUZ01000067.1 GCA_004322535.1 Rugosibacter sp. | reverse complement strand
CGAGTTTTTGTGCAAGGTGACGACGCGCGAAGAGGTGCTGGAATATTCTGCCGCCTTCCTTCAGCTTTATCGCGAAGAGGGCTGGTATCTGGAGCGCACGGTGCACTATGTGCAACGCGTCGGCCTCGATTATGTGAAGCAGCGTGTGGTGGCAGACGCTGATAATCGAAAAGCCTTGCATCAACGCCTGCTGTATGCGTTGCAGGGTGTCATTGATCCGTGGCGTGAGCGCTTGCCGGGTGACGGGTTACCCCAGTTGGCGGCAGAATTTACGCCTTTGCCTGTTCCCGTTGAAACCATTTGAAGCACATTGAAAACCCGTAGTAAATCCATAGCAGGCAGGAGAAAGTTTTGAGTACATGGCATAAGGTGTGTCGTCTGGAAGAAATCCCCCTGCGCGGTAGCCGGGTGGTGCCGCACGATGAGGTGAGTATCGCTGTATTCCGCACGGCAGACGATGAAGTCTTTGCGCTGCGCGATGCTTGCCCGCACAAGGCGGGCCCGCTGTCGCAAGGCATCGTGCATGGGCATCGCGTGACCTGCCCGCTGCACGGCTGGAATATTGAATTATCCAGCGGAGAGGCCTGCGCGCCCGATGAAGGAAGCACCATGACGTATCCGGCGCGCGTTGAAAATGGCGTGGTGCTGTTAGCGCTTTGAGGCTGAATGTGTGATGGGTGCTATGGAATCCGCTGTGGAATCCACTCTTGAATTGCAGGTGAGCGAGACGCGCTCCGTTTGCTGCTATTGCGGCACCGGCTGCGGAGTGATTATTGAAACAGCTGGTTCTGGCAAGGCGGCAAAAATCATCAATGTGCGCGGCGACCCCGATCATCCGGCCAACTTTGGCCGCCTGTGCAGCAAGGGCGCCAGCCTGCATCTCACCACACAGCGCACCGGGCGTGCACTGGTGCCGGAACTACGCACCTCACGCACGGTGTCACGCACGCCGACTTCCTGGGATATGGCGCTGGATACCGCTGCCGAACGCTTCGCTGCGATCATCCAGCAACATGGGCCGGATGCCGTTGCCTTCTACATTTCCGGCCAGCTGCTGACGGAAGATTATTACGTCTTCAACAAGTTGGCACGCGCGTTGGTGGGCACGAACAACATCGATTCCAACTCGCGCCTGTGCATGTCGTCCGCCGTGGCGGGCTACAAGGCGACGCTGGGGTCGGACGCGGTACCCTGCAGCTATGACGACATTGCCTTGAGCGACCTGTTTTTGCTCGCCGGCAGCAACACCGCCTGGGCGCATCCGATTGTGTTCCGGCGCATCGAGGATGCGAAGGCGAAAAACCCGGAGCTCAAAATCATTGTCGTCGATCCGCGCCGCACCGATACAGCCGCGATGGCTGATTTGCATCTGGCAATCACGCCGGGCAGCGATGTAATTCTTTACAGCGCCATGCTGCATGTGATGTTGTGGGAAGGGTTGGTGGATGAAGCCTTTATCGCCGCGCATACCACGGGTTTTTCCACGCTGCGCGACAAAGTTCGTGAGCTCACGCCCGCTGCCGCTGCTGCCACGTGCGGTGTGGCGGCAGAGGATATTGTGAAAGCCGCACGCTGGTTCGGCCAGGCCAAAGCGCCGCTGTCGATGTGGTGTCAGGGGCTCAACCAATCAACTCACGGCACGAGCAATAATGCGGCGTTGATTCATCTGCATTTGGCGACGGGGAAAATTGGCCAACCCGGCATGGGACCGTTCTCGCTCACCGGCCAGCCCAATGCGATGGGCGGGCGTGAAGTGGGTGCGATGGCTAATCTGCTGCCGGGGCATCGACATTTGTCGAATGTCGCTGACCGTGAAGAATTGGCCGCCCTGTGGGGTGTGCCCAGCATTCCTGACCAGCCGGGAAAAACGGCAGTCGAGTTGTTTGATGCCTTGCATGAAGGAAAAATCAAGGCGGTGTGGATTGCCTGCACCAACCCGGCGCAGTCCATGCCGGATCAAGCGAGGGTGCGCGAGGCGTTAGTCAAAGCGGAATTCGTCGTGGTGCAAGATGCCTATGCCGATATTGAAACGGCTGCCTTTGCCGATCTCTTGCTACCTGCCGCGAGCTGGGGGGAAAAAGAGGGCACGGTGACGAATTCCGAACGCCGCATCTCACGCGTGCGCGCGGCGGTATCGCCGCCCGGCGAAGCGCGGCCGGACTGTGAAATCGCTGCCGAGTTTGCCCGTCGCCTGGGTGAAAAAGTCGGCGCTGGTGATACGGCGAACCGTCTGTTCAACTTTACCGATACCGCTGATATTTTCGCCGAACATGTCAGTCTGACTGTTAGCCGTGATCTCGATATGAGCGGCATGAGCTACGCCATCCTCGAAAAAAACGGCCCGCAACAATGGCCTTTCCCGCAAGATGCGCAGAGCGGTCAGGCGCGGCTTTATGAAGATTATCGGTTCGCCACAGCCGATGGCCTCGCCCTGTTTGCGCCGCTGACTTTTACGCTAACCGCCGAGGCGACCGACGCCCGTTATCCCTTACGTTTGACCACCGGCCGCCTGCGTGACCAATGGCACGGCATGAGTCGTACCGGCCGCGCCGCACGGCTGGCAGCGCACGAACCCACGCCGCGTTTGCTGCTTAATACAATGGATATCGAGCGACGCGGCTTCAAGCCCGGCGAGCTGGCGCGCATTAAAAGCCGCCGTGGCGAAATTATTCTACCGGTCAGTCCGAGCGATGAACTCAAGCCGAGTCAGGCGTTCATCGCCATGCACTGGGGTGCGCGCTCCTTGTCTCATGCAGGCGTCAATCAGCTGATGTTGTCGGCTTTCGATCCGATATCGAAGCAGCCCGAACTCAAGGCGGCCGCGATCCGCATTGAGCCTGTCGACTTGCCGTATCGGCTCATCGCCTTGCGTGCAGCGGATGTGGCCGATGCTACGCGCTCGGCAGATGAGCAAGTCTTGTCTTGGCGTGACCAGCTTGCCAGGTTGTTACCTGCATTCGATTACGCCGCAGTCACGCTGGCCGGGCGCGATCATCCGTTCGTCATGTTGTCTGTGGCGCATGCCGCGCCGTTGTCAAAAGAGATACTGGATAAGCTCGTTGCAGTGCTTGAGCTGGAAGAATGCACCGCCTACAGCGATCCACGCCGTGACATTGCCAAGCGCGCAAAAACCGATACGACGAGCGATCGTTTGCTGGGCGTGTTGTTAGCCGGTGAAACAGCGGCAGCGGACTGGTTGCGCGAGCTGATGGCCAGCGGCCAGCCAGTCAATGAGCTGCGGCGCTGGCTGTTTGCGGCTACAGCCAAGCCACCCTTATTGATGGCTCCTGCCGGGCGCGCCGTGTGTAACTGCTTTGGCGTGACCGAGACGCAAATCAACGACATGTATCGCCAGGGTGCTGATCTGGATGCGCTGCAGGCGCAGCTAAAATGCGGTACCTCGTGCGGATCTTGTTTGCCAGAGCTCAAGCGCATGGGGTCTGCGCTGATAAAGACCCGCTGAGACTAACTCAAGCCGAGTTGGCCTGGTGGTGACAGAAAACCACGCCACCGTTTAAACTGCTCAACCCATTGAAATTCACCGCACTGGCACCATATTGTGTTGGCCGAGTGCTGTGTTTTTGCGATGGCATTTGCAAAACACGGCATCAACGACGATTGCAAACCATAAGCCATTATTTTTTAGGAAATATCAATGACAACAACCGCACAAACCAACCCGGCACGTGAAACGCTGGGCTTTCAGACCGAGGTCAAGCAGCTTTTACAGTTGATGATTCACTCGCTGTATTCCAATCGCGAAATTTTCCTGCGCGAACTGATTTCCAATGCGTCAGATGCCTGCGACAAATTACGCTTTGAGGCGCTTAATAATGCTGCGCTGCTGGAGAACGAGGGTGAATTCAGCATCCGCGTGAGCTTCGACAAAACGGCACGCACGCTGACAGTGAGCGATAACGGCATCGGCATGAATCGGGATGAAGCCATTGCCAACTTGGGCACTATCGCCAAATCAGGCACGCGTGAATTTTTCTCGCAGTTGTCCGGCGATCAAAAGAAAGATGCCGGGTTAATTGGCCAGTTTGGCGTGGGGTTTTATTCGTCCTTCATCGTCGCCGACCGAGTCACCGTAGTTACCCGTCGCGCCGGTACAGCAGCCGATCAGGGCGTGCGCTGGGAATCAGAAGGGGCGGGCGAATTCACCATCGAGGCGATCGAAAAGCCTGTTCGCGGCACCGAAATCACCCTGCATTTGCGTGATGATCAGGACGATTTATTGTCCGGCTGGAAATTGCGCAACATCATCCGCAAGTATTCCGATCACATCTTGCAACCGATTGTGATGAAAAAAGAAGAGTGGCGCGAGGGCAAGGACGGCGAGAGCGGTGGCCAGGTGGTGACCGATGAGGATGAAACCGTCAACCAGGCTTCTGCCTTGTGGGCGAAACCTAAAAACGATATTACGGAAGAGCAGTACAAGGCGTTTTACAAGCATGTCGGCCATGATTACGAAGACCCGCTGGCGTGGGTGCATGCGCGCGTAGAGGGCAAGAGCGAGTACACGCAGCTTCTGTATCTGCCCGCTAAGGCACCGTTTGATTTATATGATCGCAATGTGCGGCACGGCATCAAGCTGTATGTGCGCCGCGTGTTCATCATGGATGATGCGGAACAATTGCTGCCTGCGTATCTGCGTTTTGTGCGCGGCATTGTGGATTCGGCCGATCTGCCGTTGAATGTCTCGCGTGAGATTTTGCAGGAATCGAAAGACATCGAGGCTATTCGCAAAGGCTGCACGGCCAAGGTGCTGGGCATGTTGGCTGATATGGCAGCGAACGATAAGGAAAAATACGCGACGTTCTGGGCCGCATTTGGCCGCGTGCTGAAAGAAGGCGTCGGCGAGGATTTTGCCAATAAGGAAAAAATCGCCGGTCTGCTGCGCTTTGCATCCACGCATGACGACACCACCGAGCAGACGGTATCGCTGGCCGATTACATCGCACGCATGAAACCCGAGCAAGAGAAAATTTACTTTGTCACGGCGGATACCTTTAATGCGGCGAAGAACAGCCCGCACCTTGAGGTGTTCCGCAAAAAGGGCATCGAAGTGTTGCTGCTCTCCGAGCGCGTGGATGAATGGGTCGTCTCGCATGTGACCGAGTTCGATGGCAAATCCCTGGCATCGGTGGCCAAGGGTGATTTAGACCTGGGCAAGCTGGAAGACGAGGCAGAAAAGCAGGCGCAGGAATCTGCCGCCGGTGAGTTCAAGGCCTTGACCGACAAAATTGCCGGGGCATTGTCCGAGCGCGTGAAAGAAGTGCGCGTGACGTATCGCTTGACCGAATCGCCTGCGTGTCTGGTGAGTGCAGAAAATGATATGTCGGGCAATCTGGCACGTTTGCTCAAGGCGGCCGGGCAACACGCTCCAGCGGCCAAACCGGTGCTGGAAATCAATCCGCAGCATCCGGTGGTGCAGCGCCTGAAAGCCGAAGCCGACCGCGAGGGCAGCAGGTTCAATGACTGGGCCGAGGTGTTGTTTGATCAAGCATTGCTCGCCGAAGGCGGCCAATTGGATGATCCGGCGACGTTCGTTAAGCGCATGAACCAGTTGATGCTGGAGATGCGTGCTGGCTGAGTATGGTGAGAAGGCGCGGTGTGCAGAGTCGCGCGCCTTCTTTGCGTGTTTATGATGGTTTGCTGATCATGATTGCTCCCCTTATTAAAGCCCCAGCCTTGTTCGACCGGTTATGCCGGTAACACCCTAGCGAGGCCGTAAAGGGCGAGAACGATGCTTTGTTTTTTTGCTTCTCTTGGTGGATTTTTTCGCGTGTTTTTGTGAGTCCGGATTCAGGCAGGCGGTAAGTGCAGCGTTTTTTTTCCCTGCACACTTTTCTTTTGATTGCTCAATGGCCATGCATTCTTCCGGGTTGTCTGCGTGGCTGCAATCCACAGGTGGCAGGTTATCTTGCAGGCAGGCCTGTTTTTCTGCCCCGTGTTTTTCTGCACAGATGGTGAGTGCGGCCTGGCGTGCGGTGCAGAGAGCCGGGTCGCGTGCTTGTGCGCATTCGTCAGCGACGGATGGGGTAGCGGGCTGAACTTCGGGTTGGGCGATGGCTGGCAATGATAAAAAAAGCCCTGTCATCAAAAGGCGCCATGTAAACATTCGTGATCTCCTTGACGTTGCAATCAATGCAAACAGAATAACGCTGTCTTGCCGAGTGATTTTTCTTGTACGTTCTTTGGCTGTGTTTTCGATTATAGTTTGGCATATTGTTGGCGCCGACTTTTCAACATGGATCATGCCTCATCTCGAGAAATGAAAGAACACAGCTTAAAGCTGCCGGAAGTGATCGATGCACTGGTTGCCGACGGTTTGGTGGACGCGGATCAGGCGGCTGCCTTTAAAAACGAGCGGCGCCACTTCACCACGGAAACTCATCCGCTGGTCATGCTGGCTGAGAAGCGCTGGAAGTCATTACAGCCGCCACATAAAGTGCTGGATATGGATGCGCTGACGCAGTGGCTGGCGGCGTGGTCCGGTCTGGATTATTTGCATATCGATCCCCTCAAGATTGATTTTTCGATAGTGACCAGCGTGATGAGCAATGCCTATGCCTCGCGCTTTCGCATCCTGCCGGTTCAGGTAAAGCTGGACGAGGTAGTGATCGCTACGGCGGAGCCCTTCCAGCGCAACTGGGAGGCCGAAATTCAGCCGATTCTGAATAAAAAAATTCGCCGGGTCATTGCCAACCCGCAAGATATTGCACGCTATCAGGTGGAATTTTATAACCTGGCAAAATCCGTCAAAGGTGCGCAGGCGAAGGGCGATGTCACCGGCGGCGCTTCAAATTTCGAGCAACTGGTTGAGCTCGGCAAGAGCAATAAACAGTTTGATGCGAACGATCAGCACATCGTCACCATCGTTGATTGGCTCTGGCAATATGCGTTTGAACAGCGCGCGTCGGATATTCATGTCGAGCCGCGACGCGATCAGGGCATCGTGCGCTTTCGCATTGATGGCGTGCTGCATCAGGTGTATCAGATTCCGATGGCGGTACTCAACGCCATGACCAGCCGCATCAAGATTCTTGGCCGCATGGATGTGGTGGAAAAACGTCGCCCGCAAGATGGCCGCATCAAAACCCGCACACCCGACGGGCAGGAGGTTGAACTGCGGCTGGCGACTCTGCCGACGGCCTTTGGCGAGAAATTGGTGATGCGGATTTTTGACCCGGATGTGCTGGTGCGTGACTTTTCCGAGCTGGGTTTTGGTGAAGACGAAGTAGCCACATGGCGCGGCATGACGACGCATCCTAATGGCATTATTCTGGTCACCGGGCCGACGGGCAGCGGTAAAACAGTCACGCTGTATTCCACCTTGAAAGAGCTGGCCACGCCGGAAGTGAATGTGTGCACGCTGGAAGACCCGATCGAGATGATCGAACCCATGTTCAATCAGGTGCAGGTTGTACCGGATATCGGCATGGGGTTTGCGGAAGGCATTCGCGCCCTGATGCGGCAGGACCCGGACATCATCATGGTGGGCGAAATTCGCGATCTGCAAACGGCGGATATGGCCATTCAGGCGGCACTTACCGGACATCTGGTGTTGTCGACATTGCACACCAATGATGCGCCCTCGGCTATTACGCGATTGATTGATCTGGGTGTGCCATCCTATTTGCTGGCGGCAACAGTCGTTGGCGTCATGGCACAGCGGCTGGTGCGCACCTTGTGTCCGAAATGCAAGCAGCCTGGCGGCATGCGCGTTGAAGACGAAACGGCATGGAATGCACTGGTTGCGCCATGGAAATCAAAACAGCCTGCGCAGCTGTATCGCCCTGTCGGGTGCCTTGAGTGCCGTATGACCGGCTACAAGGGGCGAATCGGCATTTACGAAATCATGCCGTTGTCTGCCGAACTGAAACAGCTGATCGCCACCAAGGCGGATCTGGATGGCTTGCGTCAGCAGGCGATGCGTGAAGGCGTGAAATCGCTGCGTATCGCCGGTGCCAGAAAAGTGGCAGCAGGACTGACGACTATCGAGGAAATCATGAAAGTCGCTCCGCCTGCGAATGTGCCGGGCTGATTCAAAAAAGCACACTGTTTTAGCTATTTGTTCAGTGCTTGTTCAACTACTTGTTCAACTCGCGCATGCCGCGCTCCAGCCCTTGCAGCGTGAGCGGAAACATGCGATTGCGAAAAATCGTGCGGATCAAATCAATCGATTGCCGATAATCCCATAAGCGCTCAGGTTCGGGATTCAGCCACACGGCATGCGGCCAGGTTTCTTGCAGGCGAGAGAGCCACACGGCACCCGCTTCCGGGTTGTTGTATTCCACCGACCCACCGGGTTGCACTACTTCATACGGGCTCATGGTCGCATCCCCAACGACAACGACTTTGTAATCCGGGCCGTATTTATTCATGAGGTCTCGCAGCGAAAAGCGCTCGCTTTGGCGGCGATGGTTGTCGCGCCAGACAAAATCGTAGATGCAATTGTGAAAATAAAAATATTCCAGGTGCTTGAATTCACTTTTCGCGGCAGAGAAAAGTTCTTCGCAGACTTTAATGTGATCGTCCATCGAACCGCCCACATCAAGGAATAGCAGCACCTTCACCTTGTTGTGGCGCTCCGGCCGCATCTTGATATCCAGCCAGCCGGCATTACGCGCGGTGCCGATGATGGTGTTGTCCAGATCAAATTCTTCCGCCGCGCCTTCGCGGGCAAAGCGACGCAAGCGGCGCAGCGCAATTTTTATGTTGCGTGTGCCCAGTTCAATCGTGTCGTCAAGATTGCGAAATTCACGGTTTTCCCACACCTTGACGGCGGTGCGGTTGTCCGCTGATTTTCCCCCGATGCGCATGCCTTCGGGGTGTTGCCCATTGTTGCCGTAAGGGCTGGTACCACCTGTGCCTATCCATTTGTTGCCGCCTTCATGCCGCGCCTTTTGTTCTTCCAGGCGTTTCTTGAATTCTTCCATCAACTTGTCCCAGCCCAGTTTTTCGAGTTTGGCTTTGTCCTCCGGCGAGAGGTGCTTCATGCTCATGGCCTTGAGCCATTCTTCAGGGATTTCCGTGCCCAGGCCAGGAATGTTTTCAACACCTTTGAAATATTCGCTAAAGGCGCGATCGAATTTATCGTACTGGGTTTCGTCCTTAACCAGGCAGGTACGAGAAAGAATATAAAAATCATCGATCGAATGGCTGGCCAGGCCGCTTTGCAGAGCTTCCAGCAAGGTGAGAAACTCCCGCGTCGATACGGGAAGTTTACGCAGTCTGAGGTGCTGAAAAAAATCGATCAACATGGCGGACAGGCGCTAGCGATTCTGTTGCGCCATTCTGACCAGGCGTTCAAACAGATGCACGTCCTGTTCGTTTTTCAATAGCGCCCCAGCCAGTGGTGGCACAACAACCTTTTGGTCTTTCGAGTGCAGTGCCTCGGGGGGGATGTCCTCTGCGAGCAGGAGTTTCAACCAGTCGATGAGCTCGGACGTGGACGGTTTTTTCTTCAGTCCCGGTACATCGCGCAGTTGAAAAAAGACTTCCAGTGCTTCATTGAGCAGGGCGTTCTTGATCTCGGGAAAATGCACATCAACAATTTTCTGCATGGTTCCCTTGTCGGGAAACTTGATGTAGTGAAAGAAGCAACGCCGCAGAAAAGCATCGGGCAATTCTTTTTCGTTGTTCGAGGTGATGATGACTATCGGTCGCTGGACAGCGCGCACCGTCTGCCGGGTTTCATAGACATGGAACTCCATGCGGTCGAGTTCACGCAGCAGGTCGTTGGGAAACTCGATATCCGCCTTGTCGATTTCGTCGATCAGAATGACGCCCGGAGTTGTCCGCTCAAACGCCTGCCACAGCACGCCTTTGACGATGTAGTTGGCAATGTCCTTGACCTTTTCATCGCCCAGTTGCGAATCGCGCAGACGCGAGACGGCGTCGTATTCATACAGGCCCTGCTGCGCCTTGGTGGTGGATTTGATATGCCATTGCAATAGCGGCAGATTCAGCGCGCGGGCCACTTCTTCGGCCAGTAGCGTCTTGCCGGTGCCGGGCTCGCCCTTGATCAGCAGCGGGCGTTGCAGGGTGATGGCGGCATTCACCGCCAGCATCAGGTCGGGCGTGGCGACGTAGGTATCGGTTCCTTCAAAGCGCATAGTGGTTCTCGTGAATTAGGATGGATGGTGGGAATTATCCCAGACCGCAGCGTGTTTGGCATGGGGCGTGTTTGCAGCCGCTTATCGGCGTATTTGCGCCGTGTTACCAGCGCCGACTATTTGCAGCGAGCGCCATTTCATTTGGGCAGTAGCGTGGACGACCTATAGTGCGTCTGGCCTGATGGTTGGCCTTGTCAAAATGACGAATAAATCGTTTAATCCAATCGGTACAGGATTGTTCGGTACGCAGGCTGTAGTGTTTCAGGCGAAACTTGCCACGTACCTGATCCAGCAATTTAGGTGCTGTAGCGGTCGAGTTAGCTGATGGTAACTGATTCATTTTCAGGTTCCACTAAACACAACTTTCTTGTTGATTTTAAATGAAGTATGAATTCAATTGATTTTTTATCCGGCGCCTTGATGGAAAGTTTTCCATCTTTTAGGCAGCCGACTTGACGTTAGGCACGCACCGACAGAGGTATCTATGAGACAGAATCGAGTACGATTATCGGTTGCTGTACTGCTACTGTTCACACTTGAAACAAACGCTAGTGCTCAAGTTTTTCGATGTGTAGGGCATAGCGCCCGTAGTGGAACTGAGATTACTCTCGATATCGTAATGCCTCAGAATTTTGATTCCTATTTAGAAATTCTTGACAGACAAACGGAGGGCCTTAAATCAGTTAGCCATAATATGGTTGGCGAAGGAATTATCGAGGTCAAGAAACTTTCATCAAAACCCGAGCGATTTAGCTTTGTAGTGACACGTCGCCCTTCGGCGGAAAACTTGCTTTACGGATTTTATATCGACGGTGATATCCCCGTTGTTGTGAATATCGACACATGGAAGAAGGAAAAGCCTTTTTTCTTGTATGACCCTCTTTTTTACCCTGGCTCAGTTGTATCAGGCACTTGCAAGTGACATACATGCCTAACCCTGCATTCGAGAGGGACTGCGCAAAAGCCCGCAGCCCATCAATTTAAACGTTAGGGGTCATTAGTGCGCGCATTTTTCGCCTCCCTCTGCATGTTTGGCTTTGTTGCCATTTCCTCTTCGGCCTCGGCGGCCGAAGCCAGCTTCAACGGCACGTGGTCTATTGATCTGCGCTCAAAAGCAGAACAAAAACGCCGTGTCGAGTGTGGGTTAGCCACATTCGTACTTGTGCAAAACGGAAACAAAATCTCTGGTGACCACACATTTTCAACCCCAGGCTGTGGCCGCCTAAACGAGGGCGGCGAAGGTACGGTCAAAGGTGTGGTGGTTGGCAATACAGCAGTTCTTGTTGTCACCAGCGGGCGCAATGGGGCGGTTGTCATGGGCAAGGCCACTACAAATGGTGCATTCTTGCTTTGGCAAACGCTGGAAGAAATAAAACAAGGTGAGCCCGAGGGTGATTCACCGCTCATCCTGGGAAAAGGGCGGCTAGCTCGGCAGTAAGCGCATGAAAACAACCCCTAACATTGCGGTCGACCTCGCTCCCTTCGGTCGCTGGACGCTGCGCGAAAAGCCGCGTAGGCCACTCACTTCTACGTTGGGCCTCATGATTCGACCTTACGCGCCCGTTTGGATGCTTCTCTTTTACGTTGTTACGAGTGCGGCGCAGGCCCCTCTTGCAGAAAGTGACGTCATGGTCCTCCAGAAAAGCGCTGAAGCTGGAGATCGTGGGGTGGTTCGTACCTTATTTGGTCTTTATCCCCGGTCCGACGGAGCCGTGACCGAGGACATCGACATGATCTTAGGCAACGTCGCTCGCCACCACCCCAGAATGTTTCTCGAAGAGCTGAAGCTAAGTAACGCAGGGCGTGGCAAGTGCACCACTCTGGAATTGACGGATCAAACTGACGCACAGGTGGCAGAGCTGCGAGGTCGTCGCAAGGCTCTGCTCTCCGTCACAGATTCACCACTGAGAGAACTGCGTGATGACTGCATCCGCGAGTTAGATCAGTCCATACGGATATTCGCCAATGCGGTGCAATCAATGAAGGGGGGGCAATGATGCCCAACCCGGCAGTCGAGCGGACCTGCACGAAAAAGCCGCGCAGGCCGGTTAGCTCCACGTTGGGCCCCTCATGACTAAGCACCTCCACCTCCTTCTGCTCATCCCACTCGCGGCATGCAGTTCAACGCACGATCTGAAGCGGGACGGTTTCAATATGTTTGGCGGCGGGTTCATTGATGACCAAGTAGGCCCCGGCTTGTACCTCATTAAGGCGTTCAGTAATACGTCACCGCTTGCAACGCCAGACTCAGCAGCGAAGACTTTCCGCTATCGCGCCGAACAGCTTTGTCCTACCGGATATGAGGAAGTTCGAACGGTGGCTGACGCTTATAGGTCATCCATCGGTGGTATGGAAATCGCGCCAGACCCGAAACAGCCTGGTCTAACAGTGCCAGTGCCGCCGCCCGTAATCACATCAAAAATTGGCCACATTCGTTGCAGTGACAGTCCGCTGTCTCTCTATGAAGCCAAGGTTCTTGTCACACCGGAAGGGGAGCAGTGATGTGGGGCCCAACCCATCATTGCACCGGACCTGCGCGAAAAGCCGCGCAGGCCGGTGAATTCAAACGTTAGGCGGCTATGACCGACACGTATTCGCTCCACGCACCAGACCTTGAATGGCAGGCCTTAGTTGGGAAAGCAATTCTTCGCTTCGGTGATATCGAGTTGATTTCTCTCCTTTGCCTTGCCCACATACCAACTGACAAGATTGCCGAGTCCGCCGCTCGCCTAGAATTTTCGCGCCGCGCCGATATCTTGATTGAAATCCTGGAAGGTCGTCCTGCGCTAACCGAGCCCATGGCGGCTCTCTTGGCTGGCTTCAAGCGTGCAAAGGTCTTGGCAAGGACTCGAAACCTGATTGCCCACAACCCGGTAATGCTCGATATCTACGTTAGTCCCCATACCGAGGACATTTACACCGAGCACACCATCGCGTCTGCTAGGTCCAGTGGTCAGACATTGACCATTGAGCAGCTTAGAGAGTTTGCCGCTGAGGTTGAGGATCTTTCCTCTTCGCTGTGGTTCCACTTCATGCAGGCTGCCAACTCCAGCGATTCACTGTTCCGTAGCCATGTCCCGCACTCAGCCGCCTAACCCGCCGGTCGAGAGGGACTGCCGGCAAGCTGCGCTTGCCGGTACCCTCCGCGGCTTCGCCGCTCCGGCGGCCCCTTACCTAGCACGTTAGGCTTGTAATTAACAACACCTTGTAATTCAAATTAACATCTAAAGGAATAATGCTATATGAGCTTTGAACTTCGTTCCACGCAGAACTAATCCAGATTGCAGCCGCCGGTAAAGGCTGTGTAACCCTTGAGGGTTAACTTGCCCAACCCATCCATCAACCCGGACGCTACGCAGTAAAAAGGGTAAGGCTCAATAAATCCATCATGGATTCGCCGTATCACCATCCGCTACGGCGAGGAAGGCGTTTTTTGCTTGACCGCCTTGTAGCGCAGTTGCTTCATCAGCGCCGACTTTTTCCGCTACACCTCAGCCAAGATGTTGGGTGAAAAAAACGGTCATGCGCTCCCAGGCTAGGCTGGCCGCATTGGCGTTGTAGACATCGCCGCGCCGTTCGTTGAAAAAGCCGTGGGCGGCGGCGTAGCGGTGAATTTCGGCGGGAGCGCCGGTTTTTTGCAGGGTGGCCTCCAGCGCATCGACCATGCTGGGCACGCACCAGTCATCCTGGGTGGCAAAGTGCCCTTGAAAAGGGATGCGGATGTTGGCTGGATCGGCAAATTCCTGCGGCGGAATACCATAGAAACAGACGGCGGCCGAGAGTGCGGGCACATGCACGGCGGAGGCGATGGTGAGTGCGCCACCCATGCAAAAACCCATGACACCGACTTGGCTGCTGATTCGTTGCAGGTGCGTCACGGCACCATGAATATCCTGGTGCGTGGCACCGGGAAAGTCGAGGCCATTCATCATGTGGCTGGCCTCGTTAGCGTCTTGCGTGATGCGGCCGTGATAAAGGTCAGGTGCCAACGCGTTAAACCCGGCGCGCGCAAAGCGGTCGGCGACACCGCAAATCTGGTCATTCAATCCCCACCATTCCTGAATCACCACGACGCCAGGACGATCCTGCCCGGCCGTTGCCAGATAGCCTCGGCAGCTGGTGTTGTCTGGTCGCTTGAAGTTCAGCAGATGTCCCATGGCTCGCTCCTTTATCGGTTGAAAAACGTTTTCGCAAACTTACCTGAAATCGGTCATCGTTGTTGATCGGCGTGTGCCTTTCCCTTGTGGGGTCATTTTGCGCCGTCTCACCATCCGTTGCGGCGAGGAGAGTGCACTTCGCTCGACCACCCTGCTGCGCAGGGGCTTCATCAGAGCATTTTTTCTCGACTGCCTTGTAGCGCAGTTGCTTCATCAGCGCCAGCGCGGTGCTTGCCCTGCGCTACCTCCGGGTCGCCTTCGGGAACTTTTCAGCCCGCAGCGCGGCGCAGGCAATCTAGGTAGGCGTTGCTATCCAGCGGCTGGGCATCGTGCTGGGCGCGCCACATCGTTTCGCCAAGACAATCCAGCACCACGTGCAGCGCGGTGTGACGATCATTGTGACGGGCGAGGAGTTGACTGAATAGCGGGGTAATGCCGGTTGGCTGGTTAATGGCAAGCTGTTCTTCAATCGCCAGATGCAAAGACAAATGCAAAAAAGGATTGGTCTCGCCATTTTCTGGCATCCATTCGTTCGTCAGCGCATCACCGGCTTCGAGCAAGGCGTGATATTCCGGGTGCGAATCAATCAGGTCGGCGGCGAGCGTTTCCAGTGGTGTGGCCGGGGTAGCGGCGCGGCGCTTGTGCCAGGCGTCGATGAGAAATTGCCGTGCTTGGTCGCGGCTGGGGTTATACATAAGTGTTTTTCCGAGTTTTTGCCAGTGTTTTGTCTTTGTATGCGCAGAGGTCGCGCACGATGCAGTTGGGGCAGTCCGGCGTGCGCGCCTTGCAGGTGTAGCGGCCATGCAGAATCAGCCAGTGGTGCGCATGCAGGCGAAATTCCCTGGGCACGGCTTTCATCAGCTTTTGCTCGACAGCCTCGGGGGTTTTGCCGGGAGCCAGGCCGGTGCGATTGCCCACGCGAAAAATATGCGTATCCACCGCGATGGTGGGTTCGCCAAACACGATGTTGAGTACCACATTCGCGGTTTTGCGCCCCACACCGGGCAAGGCTTCTAGCGCAGCGCGATCATGCGGCACCTCGCCGCCGTGACGCTCAAGCAATAGCTGTGTGAGCGCGGCAACATTTTTGGCTTTGGTCGGATACAGGCCGATGGTCTGAATATGGCGGGCAATGCCCTCCACGCCCAGCTTCGCCATGGCCTGCGGTGTGGGGCAGGTAGTGAACAATGGCCGCGTGGCGCGGTTCACGCCCTTGTCGGTGGCCTGTGCCGAGAGTACGACAGCAACCAATAACTGGTAAGGCGTGGCATATTCCAGCTCGGTTTTCGGCGCGGGATCAAGCGCTGCCAGCCGCGTGAAAAACTCGCGAATCTTGGCGGGTGTCATGCGGCAAACGGAGGTATGTTTTCAGCGGGTTTATCCCCCGGATGTTCAGCTTGCTTGAGCTGATTCAGCCGCCGCTGATTCGCCCGCGCTTCACTCCAGTTGCGCCCGGCAATCAACAGGCCAAGTGTAAAGAATGCGCCCGGTGGCAGCATCATGATCAGAAAACCGGGGTAATCCGCAGGCAATACCTGGATGCCAGAGAGCGAAGGGAAAATCATTTCAATGCCCGAGAACAGGGTGCCCTGGCCAATGAGCTCGCGCAAGCCGCCGATCAACGCGATGACCCACAAAAAACCTGCGCCCATCATTACGCCATCCAGCGTAGATGCGGCCAGACCGTTTTTGGCAGCGAAGGCTTCGACACGCGCCAGCACGATGCAATTAGTGACAATCAAAGGAATGAAAATGCCGAGCACGAGATACAGGTCGTGCAAAAAGGCATTGAAGGATAAATCAACCACCGTCACCAGCGCGGCGATGATAAGCACAAACACGGGAATGCGGATTTCATACGGGATCAGGGCGCGCAGGCTGGCAATGGCGAGGTTGGCCAGCAGCATGACGAGAATGGTCGCCAGCCCCAAGCTCACGGCATTCACCAGTGACGTGCTGATAGCCAAGAGCGGGCACAGGCCGAGCAATTGCACCAGCAGCGGATTTTGTTTCCAGAAGCCGTTTTTAGCAATGTCGTTAAAAGCACTCATGGTTTACTCCTTATAGAGACTGTTTGCGGGCAGGGCAAACAGTTTTTCGCGATGCACATTTATCCAGGCCAGGGCACGGCCGCTGGCGTTGGTGACGGCGCGTGCCGAAATGGTGGCGCCGGCCATCTGGTCAAAGTGACCGCCATCTTTTTTCACTCGCCATTGTTCAGGCGGTACGCTGTCGAAACCGATATCAGAGAACTGCGTGATCCATGGCCGCCCTTTGTTGCGATCTTTTTTGGGATCGATATAGTCGCCCAGCCCTGGTGTTTCTTTATGTTGCGTCACGCGCAGCGCGAGAAGCGGGCCTGAATGGGATACCGCCAGCAGCAGTCTGATCTTGCCGGAATAACCATCCGGCGCTACGACCTCAAAAACCAGCGCGGCTGGTTGCCCGTTTTTGCGCGCGCGATACAGGCGGGTTTCTTCGCTGGTGCCCAAAGCGCTGGTTGGCGGCAGAATGATAGCGTCACTGAACAGGTCGTTATCATAAAAAGTCGGCGCTAGCACCACGCCGATCAGGTGCAGTTTTTCTGCTTGCGCGCTAGCTGCAACACGTGGTGCGGTGAGGTAATAAGCGCTGGCCATGAGCGTGGTAAAGACCAGCGTAAAGGCCAGCAGAATCGCTGCGGTGCGCAGCGCAATGTATAGCGCGCTGCGCTGCATTGGACTGGCCTGCGGAGTGTTTTCCATGGTGTCGGGTGGCGTGGTCATGGCACGTCATCGCCGGTTTTCTTGTAGCCAAAGACGCGTGGCTGAGTCGCCATGTCAATCAACGGCACGGCAATGTTCATCAATAACACGGCAAAAGCAATGCCATCCGGGTAAGCGCCAAAGCAACGGATAATCCACGTGAGTAGCGCCACGCCGGCCGCAAAAATGAGTTTGCCACAAGGGGTGGTGGCTGCAGAAACGGGGTCGGTGACAATGAAGAAAGCAGCCAGCATTGCCCCGCCACCGAACAGATGAAACAATGGCCCGGCGAAGTCAGCCGGATTAATGACACTTGCCAGTCCTGAGAGCAGGAACAAGGTGGCGAGAAAGGCCGTGGGCAAATGCCAAGTGATGATGCGCTGCTGCATCAGCCACAGGCCGCCGACGAGATAGCCTGCGGCAATCCATTCCCAGCCGCGACCGGCGAGGTGGCCGATAGCCGGATTGTTGGCCAAGGCGCTGACGACGGTTGTCGGTGCGCTGGGCAGAGTACCGGCGCTGTGCAAAGCGGTGCGCAGGGCATCGAGCGGCGTGGCCATGGTGATGGCATCGAGTGCGTGGTTTGCATACGGGCCGAAAATGATGCCCCACTGTGTTGCAAAATCAACCGCGCCTGGAACAGGCCAGCGCGACATGAGTTGCGGATAGGCCACGATCATCAATGCAAAGGCGACCATCGCCGGATTGAACGGGTTTTGCCCGAGGCCGCCATACAGATGTTTGGCCACGATGATGGCGGTCAAGGTAGCCAGCACGACCAGCCACCATGGGGCGAGCGGGGGAAAGGACAAGGCAATCAGCCAGGCGGTGACCAGCGCCGAGCCGTCGGTCAGAAAGAGCGCCAGCGGCTTGCCGCGCAGGTAAAGCACCAGCGCTTCGGCGGCGAGCGCGGTAAGCGATGCCAGCACGATCTGTACCACAATCGCCGCGCCAAAAAACCAGATATAGGCGACCAGGCCGGGCAGCAAGGCAAGCAATACGCGCAACATCACGGATTGCACACTGGTGGCTTTGAGAAGGTAGGGTGAGTTACTCATGGCGTGTAAATATTAATCGTCCAGCGGGAGATGCGGATGAGCCTGGGTGCGGATTTCCGTACGGCGCGCTTCGATGGCGGCAATTTCGGCTTGCTGTGCTGGCGTCAGATCTGTCGTGTTTTTGGGGTGTACTTGTTGGGCACGAGCGCGTTCGAGTGCGGCGGCAATCAGGGCAGCGGGCGTGGCAGATCCGGTTGCCGATACCGGGATATTTTCGGTGGCGGGTGTTTCTGGCACAGCCATTGCGGCGGTGCGACTAGTCGCTGCCTTGGCCGCCAGGCGTGCGGATCTTTCTTGCGTCTCGCGTTCTTCACGCAATTGACGAAACTCATAGTGATCGCGTGCTTTGTCGGCAGATTCCTTTTCACTTTCGTGCGCCCAGATTTCACTTTTGGCAAAGCGGTAATAATCCACCAGTGGAATGTGTGACGGGCAGACATAGGAACAGCAGCCACATTCAATGCAATCGAAAAGATGATATTCCTGAGCCTTGCCGAAAATTTTTGCGCGCGAGAACCAGTACAGCTCAAACGGCTGCAGATCAGCCGGGCAGACTGTGGCGCATTCGCCGCAGCGGATGCAGGGCATTTCCGGCGGCGGTGGCGGAAACAGTTTTTTTGACCCGGCTAAAATACAGTTGGTGGCCTTGACCACAGGCACCTCATCACTCGGCAAGGCCACGCCCATCATCGGCCCGCCCATGATCAGGCAATCTGTATCAGGCAAGCGCTGGCTTTGGGCCAACAGTGTTTTCATCGGTGTGCCGACCAGCACTTCGTAGTTGCGCGGCGTGGTGACATTGCCAGCGACCGTGACGATGCGCGAAATCAGCGGCTGTCCGAGATTGATCGCTTCGTGAATCGCATAGGCGGTACCGACATTGAAGCATTGCACGCCGTAGTCGGTGGAGCGCTTGCCGTGCGGTACTTCAATGCCGGTCAGCACCCGAATGAGCTGCTTGGCCCCGCCTGCCGGATAACGCGTGGGCACGGCAATGACTTCCATATCGCTTGGATTGCGTGCCCGGACAGCGGCTTGCATGGCGGCAATTGCTTCGGGTTTGTTGTCTTCAATGCCGATCAATACTTGCCCTGCGGCGAGCAGATCGTGCAGGATAGCGACGCCCTGGATGATGGCATCGGCGCGTTCCTTCATCAGCGCATCATCGCAAGTGATGTAGGGCTCGCATTCGGCACCGTTGATGATTAAGGTATCGAGCCTGTCTTCTTTGCCGGAGGAGATTTTTAGATGTGTGGGAAACACCGCGCCGCCCAAACCAACGACACCGGCATCGCGCAGGTAATCGCGGGTTTCGTCTCGTGTGTGGTAGCGGTAATCAAATGGCTTGCGTTCAATCCACTCGTCGCGGCCATCGGGCGCTATTACGACACACAATGCAGAGAGCCCTGAAGGATGGGGCATGAGGCGCATCTCCACCGCTACTACATGACCTGAGGTGGAGGCATGGACGGCGGAAGAGAGGTCGCCGCTGATTGAGGCATCGGCGGCACCGATGCGCTGCCCCTTGAGCACGCGGTCATCCACGCTGACCAGCGGACGTGGCGTGCCGCCGATGCTCTGGTGCAAAGGGATGACGAGAAAAGTCGGCGTTGGTGATACGGCGATAGGCGTTTGCGTCGAGGCCTCTTTTTGATAGTCGGGCTTCACGCCGCCATTGAAATCGAACAGCCGCATGGTCAGTGTGTGGTGACGGGTTTGATGGTCACGACCGGATACTTCCATTTCCACGTGGTGATGTTTTCAGCAATGGGTTCCATCGCAATGCAATCCACCGGGCAGACCGGCACGCAGAGTTCACAACCAGTGCACTGGACGGCGACAACCGTATGCATCTGTTTGGCCGCGCCCACAATCGCATCGACCGGACAGGCCTGGATACACAGCGTGCAACCGATGCAGCGCTGCTCGTCAATGACGGCGAGCGCTTTGGGTTTTTCAACGCCATGTTCGGCAGACAGTGGCTTGTATTCGCGCCCTAGCAGGTCAGCCAGCTTGCGTATGCCTTCATCCCCGCCGGGTGGACATTGATTGATGTCCGCTTCGCCTTTGGCAATGGCGGTGGCGTAAGGTTTGCAGCCGGGGAAACCACACTGACCGCACTGGGTTTGCGGCAAAATGGCGTCGATTTTTTCGGTCAGTGGATCGCCTTCGACGCGAAACCGGACAGCAGCGTAACCCAGCGCCGCGCCGAGAATGACGGCACCGAGCGCCATGACGAGAAGCGCGGCGAGCATTATTTGTATTTATCCAGGCCGGCAAAGCCCATGAAAGCCAGGCTCATCAGGCCTGCGGTAACCATGGCGATGGCCGTGCCGCGAAAATGCACCGGCACATCCGCGCCTTCGAGCCGTTCGCGGATACCAGCAAACAGAATCATGGCCAAGGTAAAGCCGACTGCGCCACCAAAGCCGAACAAAAGGGATTCCACCAGATTGTGCTTCAGTCCAACGTTCAATAGCGGCACGCCCAGTACTGCGCAATTGGTCGTGATGAGCGGCAGGTAGATGCCGAGTACTTGATGCAGTAACGGACTGGTTTTCTGGATAGCCAGTTCGGTAAGCTGCACTATTGCGGCGATCGTGACAATGAAAGACAGCGTGCGTAAATATTCAAGTTCATTCGGCGCCAATAGCCAGCGGTCAATCAGGTAGCTGGTGCCGCACGCCATGGTGAGCACGAAGGTGGTGGCCGCGCCCATGCCGATCGCTGTCTCCAATTTTTTCGACACCCCCATGAATGGACACAAACCGAGGATGCGAACGAAGACAACGTTATTGACAAGAACGGCGCCGAGTACGATGAAGAGATAGCTAGTCATGACGCAAGCAAACCACGCATTTGTCCTGTAAGTGAATAGAGGTTCGATTATCCTGCTTTTGCAGGCGGTTCGGCAATGGTGGCAAAGGCGTTAAATATCTGGCGGGTAGTCTTTTGTGGCAGCAATACATTCTTTCACGAGTGCCGGGCCATGGTAAATCAGGCCGCTATAGACCTGAACCAGGGCTGCGCCAGCCTCTAGCTTGGCGCGCGCCCGTGTGCCCGTAGTCACACCACCTGCGGCAATGATAGGAATTTCTCCCGCTAGTGCGTATGCAAGGGCGCGGACAATAGCTGTGGATTTTTCAAACAAGGGGCTGCCCGATAAGCCGCCCGCTTCAGCGGCAAAGGGTGATGTTTCAACCCCCTCACGGCTGAGCGTGGTGTTGGTTGCAATAACCGCATCAATGCGGTGGCGACGCAACACGTCAGCAATCCCGGTGATTTGGCTGGCATCAAGATCGGGCGCGATTTTTAGTGCCAAGGGAACAAAGCGCCCGTGACGATCAGCAAGCAGGGTTTGTCGTTGTTTTAAGCTTCCCAACAGGGTATTCAGCTCGGATTGACCTTGTAATTGACGCAGATTTTGAGTATTCGGTGAGGAAATGTTGATCGCGACATAACTGGCCTGTGCATAAGCTTTATCCAGGCCGATAAGGTAATCGTCCACTGCGCGCTCTATCGGTGTGTCGAAGTTTTTGCCAATATTGATACCGAGAATGCCTTTGTATCGCACATGCTTTAGCTTAGCCAACAAAGCATCTATTCCTGCATTGTTAAACCCCATGCGGTTGATGATGGCTTCCTGGGTGGTCAGGCGAAACATCCGGGGCGCAGGGTTTCCTGGTTGCGGTCGGGGGGTCACTGTGCCCACTTCGAGAAAGCCAAAGCCGAGACGGCTTAGCGCATCCACTGCGATGCCATTCTTGTCCAGTCCTGCGGCCAGTCCAATTCGATTAGGAAAGTGCAGGCCCATGACTTCGATGGATTGGGATGTATGCCGCAGGGGCCGTGGCAGACCCAGTTGATCTAGCGATGCAATGCCATGCAATGTCAATTCGTGCACCCGCTCAGCGTCAAAGGTAAAAAGAAGAGGACGCAATAAAGGATAAAGGTTCATTTAGTTCTTTCTATCTGTCTGCATATATATGGTGGCAGGATTGTAATTCGTACCCGCAAAAGAAATCGCTAAAGAAAAGTTCAAAAATGCTTTACAAGGATCAGAAGTGCACCTATAATCTCGCCTCTCTGCTGGATGTAGAGAAGCCTGCAAGACCTGACGCGACAAGAGCGCAAC